>CALHBZ010000295.1 GCA_937930605.1 Streptococcus oralis | reverse complement strand
ACAACAAGCTCTTCTTCTTGTCTATGGCACCTCAGTTCTTTGGAACCATTGCCAAACACCTTAAGTCTGAAAACATCGTCGACGGCAAAGGTTTTGAGCGCTTAATCGTTGAGAAACCATTTGGTACAGACTACGAAACAGCTAGCAAACTCAATGAAGATCTCCTAGCGGCCTTTGATGAGGAGCAAATCTACCGTATCGACCATTACCTAGGTAAAGAGATGATTCAGAGTATCTTTGCTGTTCGTTTTGCCAACATGATCTTTGAGAATGTTTGGAACCGCGAACACATCGATAATATTCAAATTACCTTTGCGGAACGCTTGGGTGTTGAAGAACGCGGCGGCTACTATGATCAATCTGGTGCCCTTCGTGATATGGTGCAGAACCATACTCTCCAACTCCTCTCTCTTCTAGCCATGGACAAACCAGCTAGCTTTACAAAGGATGAGATTCGTGCTGAAAAGATAAAGGTCTTTAAAAACCTCTATCATCCAACTGAGGAAGAACTGAAAGAACAGTTTATCCGTGGTCAATATCGCTCTGGCAAAATCGATGGCATGAAATACATTTCCTATCGAAGCGAACCAAATGTCGACCCAGAATCTACAACAGAAACCTTTGCATCCGGTGCCTTCTTTGTAGACAGCGATCGTTTCCGTGGCGTTCCTTTCTTCTTCCGTACTGGTAAACGCCTGACAGAAAAAGGAACTCATGTCAATATCGTCTTTAAGCAAATGGACTCTATCTTCGGAGAACCATTGGCGCCAAATATCTTAACCATCTATATCCAGCCAACAGAGGGCTTCTCTCTCAGCCTCAATGGTAAACAAGTTGGTGAGGAATTTAATCTGGCACCAAGTTCTTTAGATTATCGTACAGATGCTACTGCTACTGGGGCTTCACCAGATCCATACGAGAAATTAATCTACGATGTCTTGAACAATAACTCTACCAACTTTAGCCACTGGGATGAGGTGAGTGCTTCTTGGAAATTGATTGACCGTATCGAAGAGCTCTGGGCAGAAAATGAAGTTCCACTCTACGATTATAAAGCTGGAAGTATGGGGCCACAAGCCAGCTTTGACTTATTAGAGAAGTTTGGAGCTAAATGGACTTGGCAACCAGATATCGCCTATCGTGAAGAAGGTCGTTTAGAATAACAAAAATATCCTGCAAGTGTATCTTGCAGGATTATTTACTTTCTATTAAATCAAGCCTTCTAAAAGACCCTTCATAAAGTTTTCAGAGTTAAATTCACCGATATCATCGATTTTTTCACCGAAACCGATCAATTTTACAGGGATATTGAGTTCTTCTCGAATTGCCAGAACGACACCACCTCGAGCAGTTCCATCTATCTTAGTCAATACAATACCAGTAACAGGGGTAATTTTAGAAAATTCTTTCGCTTGTACCAAAGCATTTTGTCCAGTTGAAGCATCAAGTGCCAGGAAGGTTTCATGTGGCGCCTCTGGGACTACACGTTTGATAATACGGCCAATCTTTTCCAACTCGGCCATGAGGTTGTCCTTGTTTTGCAGACGGCCTGCTGTATCAATCATAAGGATATCAATCCCTTCTGCTACAGCACGTTCCATCCCATCAAAGACCACACTAGCTGGATCAGCCTTTTCAGGCCCCGTCACAACAGGAACATCCACACGTCGGCCCCATTCTGCTAACTGGGCAACAGCTCCAGCACGGAAGGTATCCGCAGCAACCAGCATGACTTTCTTGTCTGCTTGTTTGTAACGATGAGCTAATTTCCCAATAGAAGTTGTTTTTCCAACACCATTGACTCCGACAAAGAGCATAACTGTCAAACCATCTTGGAAATGGATTTGTTCATCATAGTTCCCATCCTTTTCGTAGAGCTCAACCAATTTCTCGATAATGACACGGCGAAGTGCGTCAGGTTTCTTAGCGTTTTCTAATTTGGCTTCATAGCGTAGTTCTTCTGTTAGGTTCGAAGCGACCTGCACACCGACGTCGCTCATGATGAGCAGTTCTTCCAATTCTTCGAAGAAGTTTTCATCGACAGAGCGGAAGTTAGCAAAGAAGGCATTCAAGCGAGCTCCGAATCCCGTCCGCGTTTTCTTGAGACTGCGGTCATACTTTTCCTGAACCGTTTCTTCAACTCGAGGATATTCTTCTTCTACTACTTCAGAAGCTAGCTCTTCTCTGGTTTCTAGAGATTCTTGGCTCTCTTCTTCTAAAACTTCTTCAGGCTCTTGGCTTTGCTCTGGTTCATCAACTTCTATCTCAACCTCTTCTTGAGCCCTTTCCTCAACTGCTTCTGGCTCAATCACTTCTTCTGTAGACACCTGAGGAATTTCTTCTTGAGCAAGAGTTTCTTCGACTTTGTCCCCTGCAGTCTCTTCCTGAGAAGTTTCTTCGACAGCTGTTTGGGTTGGTTCAACCTCTTCTGACAAATCAAGATTTTCCAGAGCTTCTTTTACAATATCTTCGATTTTCGGCTCTTCTTTTTTCCCGAATAAACGGTCAAATAATCCCATATTCTAATTCTCCTTTAGCACGTATTCTTCAATAGCCCAGGCAACGGCTTCCTCGTCGTTGGTCATGGGAGTAATCACATTGGCAACTTCCTTAACCGCAGGAACTGCATTTTGCATAGCAACTCCCAGACCTGCCCACTCAATCATAGAAAGGTCATTGGCCTCGTCACCACAAGCCATAACTTGACTTTGGTCTATTCCAAGGTGTTTAATTAATTTCGCTAACCCTGTTGCCTTATGGACGTTTTTCGGTGACCATTCCAATAGCATTTCACGCGATTTGAAGATTTCATATTGGTCAAACAATTCTGGAGAAATCTGTTGAATCGCTGCATCCAAAGGTTCTTGGGCAAAGGCGGTCACACATTTATTATAAGTGATCTGACTGGATAGCTCTTCAAAGGCGACTGGCACGAAAGTCAGAGCTGGATTAAACTTAGCATAGAGACTTTCTTGGTCCGACTGGATTTGGTAGACTGTTCCTTCTGAAATGGCATCTAACGGCAAGCCTAGTTTTTCAGTTTCCTCGTACAATCGTGCCACATCGTCGATTGAAAAGACTGTTTTATCGAGAATCTCCCCCGTATTTTTCTGAACAAGCCCTCCATTAAAGGTGATGGTGTACTCATCCTCCTGTCCATCTGTTCCCAACTCCTTGAGAAAGAAATCCATAGCTTTCAGAGGACGCCCCGTTGTCAGCACGACCTTAATGTCACGATCACGCGCAACTTTGAGGACTGCCTTAGTTCGATCTGTTAGTTTTTTATCCGTTGTCAGCAAGGTACCATCCAAATCGAGTGCAATCAATTTAATATCTGCCATTATAAGCCCTCCATGTAAGTCATCACTGATTGGTCCTTATGGTGACCAATCACTGTCTCTGCTAATTCTAAAATCTCTGGTCGCGCGTTTTCAGGTGCAATTGGATGCCCCACAACCTGCATCATGTGAAGGTCATTGAGGTTATCTCCAAACGCCATAACCTGATCCATGGTCAGACCAAGTTTTTTTGCCAGCTCAACTATAGCCACACCCTTATCAACATAGTCCAAGACAATATCGATGGATTCAAAACCTGTTGTCATGGCTTTAACACCAGGAACATTTTCGTTGACCCATGCCTCACCAGCTTCTATCGTTTCTTCAGTAAAGTTAGTAGTGAATTTAAAAATCTCATCTCTGATATCTTCCAAACTCGCTACTTTTTGAATATTCTCATTGTAGTGACGACTAATCATGAGATAGGTCTCATCGACTGTATCCAACACATAACAAGCTTTTTTGCCCGTCAGCAGCATTTTACTTTCATCAAAATAAGGCGATTGCTTTAAAGCTTCAAAAGTGCTCAAGTAAAAGTCCCGAGACATAGTAGCCTCGTACATATCCTCACCATGAAACTCAACATAGCTCCCATTTTCAGCTATAAAAATCACTTCATCACGTACATCCGCAAATAGCTTTTTCAGCGACAAGATACCGCGACCCGAAGCCACAGCAAAATAAATCCCCTTTTCCTTGTAGGAAACAAGCAAATTTTTGAGGCGTTCCATATCAAACCGCCCCTCTCCGTCAAGAAAGGTTCCATCCATATCGGTTGCTACAAGTTTAATCATAAAATCCTTCATACTCCAATTGATAAATCTACCTTCTATTATACCATAGATAAACTGAAAAAGGACTAGTACAGTAGGATTGGCTATTGTATTGCAGTTCCTTTTAAATAAAATTTCAAAGGGCATAAAAATTAGAATCGTAGAACTTTTTTCAGATAGTTTAAGAAGTTTGTATTCCCCTTCTCTCTTCTCTATAATGGAGTGAAAGGAGAGAACTATGACAGAAATAAAACATGAATTTGATGCAAACTTTGCAGGACGACTCAATATCCTGCGCGCGGGCGTTCTCGGTGCCAATGATGGGATTATTTCCATTGCTGGAGTCGTTATCGGTGTTGCTAGTGCGACGAGCAATATCTGGATTATCTTTTTATCTGGGCTAGCCGCTATCCTCGCTGGTGCTTTTTCTATGGCAGGTGGCGAATATGTCTCTGTATCCACTCAGAAAGACACGGAAGAAGCCGCTGTCGCTAGAGAGCAATTACTCTTGGACAAAGACATCGAATCTGCAAAACAATCCCTCTATGCTACTTACCTTCAAAATGGTGAGTGTGAAACATCAGCCCAACTCTTGACCAACAAGGCCTTTTTGAAAAATCCTCTCAAAGCCTTGGTCGAGGAAAAGTATGGAATAGAGTACGAAGAGTTTACCAATCCTTGGCATGCTGCTATCTCTAGCTTTATTGCTTTTGTATTAGGAAGTCTTCCTCCTATGCTTTCGATTACAGTTTTTCCAAGTGACTTTCGGATCCCTGCTACTGTTTTTATCGTTGCCCTTTCCCTTCTCATCACCGGCTATACTAGTGCTAAACTAGGCAAGGCTCCTACGAAAATAGCTATGATCCGCAACCTCTGTATCGGACTTCTGACTATGGGAGTGACTTACCTATTTGGACAACTCTTTAGCATTTAAGATAAAAGAAATACCTCGACAAAAATCGAGGTATCTTTTTTACATTTGCACAATCTTGCGATAGCTTCTTGAGGTAATCATAAAGATCAAAACGTAGACGATGAGGAAGATAGCACAGATGGACAATGTAACGGTCAACATCATGGTCGCATCTAGCACGCCAATGACTTTTAGGATGAGGCTAAGCATATGATAGGCAAAGGCAAGGTGTAGAAAAGCAAATAGCAAAGGGAGGAAGAAAACAGTTAGGACCTGTTTGTTGATAGTTTGCTTGATTTGCTTTTGATCGAGTCCGACCTTCTGCAAAATGATAAAGCGTTCACGGTCTTCATAGCCTTCAGAGATTTGTTTGTAGTAGATGACAAGAACTGTTCCCACCATAAAGATGATGGAGAGGAAGATACCGATGAAGAAGACACCTCCATAGAGGGCACTGATTTGTGCACTGCTATCAGCCAGATTGCTTCCATATACATAGCTTCCCTCTTTGTTTAATTCTCTATTAAAGTTATTAAGGAATTTTGAAAAGTCATTGGCAAGCTTGAGTTGCTCTTCCTCGCTAGCCGTTACGTTCATACCACCGTAGTATTGATTAAAGATGGAAGAATTAGGATACTGGTCAAGAAAGGCTTTCAAGTCAGGAACAACCAGATAGTTATAGTCCGAAGTTAGAATATTGTACTGATTTGGGACATGTTCAAGAATAAAATCTTTTTTGATTTCTTCCTTTATTGTATAGGTCTGGTCATTCAGAGTCAGTTCTTTCTGTCCTTGAAGTTCTTTGTTTTTAGTAAACAATCCAACTTCCTTTCCTGAAAGTGCAAGTTTCTGACCCGTCATATTCTCGTAATCTTTTTGGTCAAAGACCATAAAAACGGTTTTCGGTTGAACACGATTTTGACCTTTCTCAAAAATGGTTAATTTTGTACCTTCTTGGTTTGCTACACCAAAGCTACTGTATGTAAGGACTTCTTTCTTTGTAACAGTCAATCCCTTATCACTAGCATACTGGTCTAGGAGTTTATTTATGTCTTCTTTTTCAACATTCTGTCCTGTAATTCCAAAATCATGTGGATTCATGACTTTCTTGAAAGTTTCAGAGCCTTTAAAGATACTCGTTGCAGCAGACATAGTCACCAAGACCATGGTTGAAAGAATAGCAATCGTTGCCAGACCAACCGCATTTTTCTTCATACGAAAAATGAGATTGGATACAGAAATCATGTTGTTAGGTTGGTAATAGTAACGCTTGTTTTTCTTCAAGATTTGTAGGAATACTGTAATCCCTGCATTGAACAAGAGATAGGTACCAAAGATTACCAGTAAGACCGCTACAAAGAAAATCAGCACAGCATTAAGTGGATTTTCAACGGTAACTGCTAGGAAATAGCCAGCTCCCATACTAATCAAACCTAGAATGGTTTGAAGACCTAAGAAACGTCCTTTTTTCTCACCACTGGCTTTTTCACGAGAGAGCTGAAGGGCATTCATGCGGGCTATGCGAAAGGCATTGATAAAAATCAAACCTAGGAAAATAGCGCCAAAAACGATGAGAACTAGTATAAAGACAATTGGTTGAAAAGTTGCTACGAGCTCCACCTTCATATTCATTAGCTTCAGAAGCAGAGCAAAGATTAGCTTATCAAAGAGAGCTCCTAAGCCAAGTCCAGCTGTCAAGGTTAAGGAACCAAAAATAAGAAGCTCTTTAAAAACCATGCTGATCAAATGGCGTTTTTCTAATCCCAACATGCCATAAATCCCTAGTTCCTTGGAACGGTTTTTCATGACAAAACTATTGGCATAAAAGACGATGATGGCTGAGGCAATAGTGACAATCACCATACCAAGGCCGAGCGTCATGGAGATAGTCTCTCCCCCTCGAATCTTGCCAATATTAGGGTTAAGGGTCAATGAGTAAAAGAGATAAGTGATGGTCACAGCCAAGAGAACAGCTAAAGCAAAGGGGTAGTAGAGTTTGCGGTTTTTGATTAAGTTGGAAACCGCTAACTTATTGGTTAATCGGAACATACTAATTCACCTCGCTTGCCATAACAGTCAAAGTATCAGAGATTTCTTGGAACATCTGACGCTCTGTCTTGTCTCCACGGTAGATTTGGTTGTAAAGAATACCGTCCTTGATAAAGAGAACGCGCTTGGCCCTGCTAGCTGCTGCTGTTGAGTGGGTCACCATGAGAATGGTTTGCCCACGCTCATTGATTTCATCAAAAACATCTAGAAGAGCTGCAGATGACTTGGAGTCAAGCGCTCCTGTTGGCTCATCGGCAAGGAGAATTTCAGGATCGGTGATAATGGCGCGTGCTACTGCTACCCTCTGTTTTTGACCACCCGAGATCTCGTAAGGATACTTCTCTTGCAATTGGTTGATGCCCAAATTTTCAGCTGTCACTACCAATTTTTTCATCATCTCCGTAATGGGTTTTCTTGATAAAACTAGCGGAAGCAAGATATTGTCCTTAACAGACAGGGTATCTAGTAAGTTAAAGTCTTGGAAGACAAATCCCAACTTTTCACGACGGAAGCTAGAAGCCTGAGAATTTTTAATGCTTGCTGTGTCTGTTCCGTTTAGGTACACCTGACCACGAGTTGGTTTGTCAAGCATAGCTAGGATGTTGAGCAGGGTAGACTTCCCTGAACCAGACTCTCCCATGATAGCAACGTAGTCACCCTTTTCTACGGTAAAGTGAATGTCTTTGAGAGCCTCTACTTGGTTGCCTTGAAAACGTGTTTTGTAGATTTTTTGAACGTGTTTTACATCTAAAAGTGTCATGATTTTCTCCTTCTTAATATCCCATCAATTGAAACTGTGCTTGCATCATAGCGCATCCCAGTTGAACACGCTCGATATCTTTTTGACTTGGTTTTCTTCTTTTCTTTTGTAAGATTTGTTTCATGTTATTACTCCTTTGTTCTTTATGAGACTAGTTTATCGCAAAAAAAGACCTCTTGCCATAACCTAACCTTACAAAAGAGACTTTAATCTTACATTTTTGTAAGATTGAGGAATTTTTTTGAAAATGGCTACTATAAGAAGTCCTGTCATTGCTTGTTTTATTCTTAAAAAAATAGTAAAATTAAGTTATGAAAAGGCTTTCTTTAACATCTTGTAAAAGAATTGGCTTTCTGCTAATTATTTTTAAAGGTGCTAAACTATCATTCGTATCACTGCTATAAGGAGGGAGGTTCAGCTCCCTCTTTTTTAGAAAGAGGTTCCTATGAAACGTGTTTTTCTCTTCATCAGCAATCTTCTTTTAACTTTCTTCCTCATTGCCACTCTGTCCTTTTGGAAAGACTCTCTTCCACAAATCCTGTTCCCAGGTGCAGCAGTATTAAGCGGGCAAGCAGATTATTCTACCGTTAAGGAAAAATTAAATAGTCTTGCTAAAGAACATAATAGTCTTATCGCAAGAACCATTTGGGAAGTAGATAGTGATGGAAAATCACAAACTTACTACGAAGTTTTTGGAGATGGGAAACTTCCAGACTGGATGCCTCAAGCAAGTCAAGAAAGTATTCACAAGAGCGATCTTCTCAACAACTACAATATTATCAGCGGATCCCTAACTAGTCAAGAATTGGCTACTCATCTGAAAGAACTTGGACTAGAAAAAGCGAATGCATTTGAAAATGATAGAGTATCCTTCGTACTGGCCATGTTTACCCAACCTAATCAGCTCACCAGTATGTTAATCTTTTTGCTGACTTTCTTAGCTTTAATTGTTATCGGTCAGATTCAATCTCTCTCTCAGTCAGGGATTAGATTGATTTCTGGAGAGCGGCTGAGCCATCTCTTCTTTCGTTCTCTCGCAAGAGACGGACTTGATATCCTTCTTTTTGGTCTACCTGCTTTGCTGATAGCATGTATCTTGCTCATTTCCTTGGGATATCCTTATGAAGTTCAGACTTTTCTAGGAATACTTTTTATTCTTTACAATAGCCTACTTCTCTTACTTAGTCTTCTAATTGCCTTTCTTTTTACCATTTCTTTAAAAAAAGTCCATCTCCTCTCTATCATCAAAGGAAAATTACCAATCAAGTCAATTCTACGCATTCTCTACTTTGGTCAGGTACTTGCCATTCTACTGGTTATTGTAGGATTTGGACGAATGTCTACTTACTATCATATACTTGAGAAAAATGAGGCTGGACAAGCTACTTGGGAACAACGCTCCAATGTTGTTACTCTTCACACAGGGCGTTCCAGTCAGATGAAAAATTTAGATGAACTGCAGACAAATGCTGATAAATGGTTTGACTTTATTCAGCATGCTATAGATAATGAAAATGCCTTCCTTATTAAACATAATCTAGTTGAGCAAGCTCTTAAACAAGCTACCTCAAATCATAATGAAACTGAAAATAACCCTTATGGTGTGGAAGGAAAAAATATTCTCTACGTCACGCCCAACTACTTCCAAAAGGAAGGTATGGACTTATCATCAGAAACCTTTCAAAAAATCAACAACCTAAAAGATAGACAGATTCTTGCCATACTCCCAGAAGAACTACAAAAAAATGAAAAAGATATAAAAGCAACCTTGCAACAAGAGTTAACCAACCGATTATACAATAGCGAGTCTAATCCTCCTGTCGAAGTTAATATAGCCTATACCAATCAAAAAAATGATGTGTTTCTCTATAATACTGCCCATATCGCTTATGATCAATGGTTATCAAATCCCATCTTTCTTGTGCTTTCTCCTAAAGCACTTGGTAAGACTTCCTCCATCTTCTGGTTTACAAATCTAGAATATCTCTATTTTACAGACCTCCACCAAACACAAGAACTTTTGAAACACTATCAACTTGATCATATGGTCTCAAGGCTATCGCCTGCTAGGGAAACCTATCTCCAGTTAAATCAAAAAATTAAAATCGAAATTTTTAGTAACTTAGCAAGTGCTATGTTTGCTATTTTGACTTCAATTTTGCTGTTTACAAGTTTAAATCTGCTCTATTTTGAAGCCTTTCGCAAAACCATATTCTTGAAAAAAATCGCAGGCTATTATTTCTTTGAATTACACAGTAGATATATCACTTCTCAAATAATAGCTCTCTTTCTCGGAAGTGGTCTAGCTTTCATTATTTCTAAGAATATCTGGATTACCCTGATCCTATTTTTCAGCTTTTCAAGTTTAGCCGTTCTTCTATTGAAAATCTGTGATAAGAAGGAAAGCAAAACCTATGTTAGCATTATCAAAGGAGGATAGTATGATTGAATTACAACATATTTGGAAACAATTTGGTTCTCGTATTATTTTTTCAGACTTGAATCTGAATTTTCAAAGTGGGATGGTGTATGCTTTGATAGGAGACAGTGGTTGTGGAAAAACCACTTTGCTCAATATGCTTGCAAAACTAGAGACTTTCGACAAAGGAGAAATAGTTTACAAAGGAAAGTCTTTGACTTCTCTAAAAAATGAGGAATTCTATCGTAACGAGCTAGGTTATCTCTTCCAGAACTTCGGACTATTAGAAAGTCAGACCATTCGAGAAAATCTTGAGCTGGGACTGATTGGCAAAAAACAGAACAAGAAACAAGAAAAAGAGAGACTTCTTCTTCAAGCACTGCAAGCTGTCAGACTAGATTATCTAAGTCTCAACCAAAAAATCTATGAATTATCTGGTGGTGAAGCTCAACGCGTAGCACTTGCTAAGATTATCCTGAAAGATCCTCCTTTAATTTTAGCCGATGAGCCTACCGCCTCGCTAGATCCAAAAAATTCCAAGGAAATTATGGAAATTCTCCTTGAACTTCGTAATGCTAATAGAACAATTATCATCGCAACTCACAATCCTAGTATCTGGAAAATGGCTGATCAGGTAATTCATCTCTCTCAAGATGGAAAAGAATATACTTAAATAGCAAAATCCCTTGTGGTTATTTAGCCACAAGGGATTTTCAGTCATTTATGCTGCTTCTTTTAAGTAACATAGTGCAAATAATAAATACTTCCTGTTAAATCTCACCAAAACCAGCCATCATTGTCATTGATTGGTTGTGCTTCTTTGATTTTGCGTGGTCCTGTTCCGTACATTTCGGCTTCAATGTCTTCCTTAGTTGGTAGGATAGAGGCAAGGATGATGTAGATTATCACTCCGACTCCAAAATTTGCCACGGTAAAAATGGCGAAGAGAAAGCGGACTAGGGTTACATCAAAATTCCACTTGTCTGATAGACCAGCTAAAACTCCTGAAACCATGCGATTTCGTCTCATTTTATAAAATTTTGTATTCATGATTGTTCCCTCTTTCGGTATTCTTACAAGTAGTATAGCATAAAGCGGGAACAAGAACATCAGTCCTTAGGCCGATTTAAGATGGCGAGTTTGCCACGGCAGACGCCACAGCGATAGCGTTTTGTGTCAATTCTCCTCCTACGTTGATAGCTTTGCTGACAAGATTGGCACTGATAGACTAGGTAGGTACTTTTGTCTTTCAAAGGGGGAACAAAGCGCAGTCCATCCACTTCTTTCAAAAGTTCCTTAAAATCTCGGTCCTTGTGGCGATAACCCTTTTTCTGAAAATAAAGATGATAGTGACAGAGTTCATGGCGCACGATTTTGCGAAAGACTTCCAAATCTAGTTCATTATAAACCTTGGGATTAAAATCCAAATGCCCATCCTTGGGGAAAAATCGTCCACCTGTCGTTCGCAGACGAGAATTCCACTGGGCTTGATGTGTGAAAGGTCTACCAAAGTCTTCGAGGGAAACAGACTGAACGTACTCAGTTAGATTCATCTGGAGCTAGGAGCGACAGATTGACTTTTTCACGTTCAGTATCGATTTTCTTAACCCAAACAGTCACCAAATCACCGACGGATACCACTTGGCTAGGATGTTTGATAAATTTGCGACTCATATGGGAAATATGAATGAGACCGTCCTCGTGAATCCCGATATCAACGAAAGCGCCGAAGTCAACGACATTCCTTACCACACCTTCCAGCTTCTGACCAACCACTAAGTCCTTGATATCTAGGACATCTTGACGGAGAACTGGAGCATCAAAAGAGTCACGGAAATCACGACCTGGTTTGAGAAGGTCAGCAATAATATCTTTAAGAGTTTCTGGGCCAAGTTCTAGTTCTTGCGCCATTTCCTTGACAGAAAGGGACTTGAGTTTGCTTTGAGCTTCTTTATTCAAGTCCTTGATATCCAAACGTTTGAAGAGTTCCTTAACAGCAGCATAGTTTTCTGGATGTACCCCAGTATTATCCAGGATATTGCTACTTTCAGGAATACGGAGGAAACCAGCAGCCTGCTCAAAGGCTTTGGCTCCTAGACGAGGAACTTTCTTGATTTGAGCGCGTGAAGTGATTTTTCCTTCTTCCTCACGGTATTTGACGATATTTTCAGAGATGGTTTTATTGAGTCCAGCTACATGGGAAAGGAGAGCAGGACTAGCTGTATTGACATTGACACCGACTTGGTTGACCACGGTATCGACAACAAAGTCCAGACTTTCAGACAGTTTCTTCTGACTGACATCGTGCTGGTACTGGCCGACACCGATTGACTTGGGATCGATTTTGACCAATTCCGCAAGTGGGTCTTGTAAACGACGGGCGATAGAGATAGCAGAGCGTTTTTCAACGGTTAAGTCTGGAAATTCCTGACGAGCAAGGTCGCTAGCAGAGTAGACAGAAGCACCGCTCTCATTGACGATAACATAGCTGACTTCTGGAAAACCTTTCAGAACTTCCGCCACAAAGGCTTCACTCTCACGGCTGGCTGTTCCATTTCCGATAGCAATAATTTCCACGTCATACTGGCCAATCAAGTCGGCTAAGTCTCGTTTTGCTTCTTCAATCTGACGAGCGGAGGCTGGTTTAACAGGATAGATGACCTGGGTCGTCAGCATTTTCCCTGTCGCATCAACGACAGCCAGCTTGGCACCTGTACGAAAGGCAGGGTCAAAGCCCAGAACCACGCGCCCTTTCAGCGGAGCAACCAAGAGGAGATTGCGCAGATTATCTGAAAAGAGTTGGATCGCTCCTTCTTCTGCCTTCTCAGTTAACTCTGTCCGAATGCGGCGCTCGATAGCAGGCAAGACCTTTTTCTTAACAGATTGCTGGATAACTTCATCAATATAGGCATTATTCACCTTGAAACGAGCAGCAAAGAAAGCTAGGATACGATCCGTCGCGTGTTCAAAGCCAACTTTCAAGATGCCTAATTTTTCCCCACGGTTGAGCGCCAAGGTTCGATAGCCCTGCATGTTGCCAACTGTCTCTGAAAAATCATAATAAATCTGAAAAACTTGTTTTTCATCAAGACTTTCATCCTTGACCTGCGAAGTGATTTTAGAGTGTCTCAGCACTTCCTGATAGGTCATAGCACGTAGATTGACATCTTCGGATAAGGCTTCTACCAAGATATCAACTGCTCCAGCTAAGGTATCTTGACCAGTCGCAAATCCTTCACAGACAAACTTCTCAGATTCTTTCTCTAAGCCATCTACATTCTGCAAGATCAAGCGAGCAAGAGGAAAGAGTCCAGCTTCACGGGCAATGGTTGCCTTGGTCCGACGCTTTTCCTTGTATGGAAGATACAGTTCTTCTACATCTGCTAGTTTTTCGGCAGTTAAGATAGCTTCTTCCAATTCCTTGGTTAGCTTACCTTGTTCTTGAATCTTAGCCAAGACAGCTTCCTTGCGGTCATTGAGATTAGTCAGGCTTTTATCCAAGTCGATAATGGCCTTAATCGCCACCTCATCCAGACTACCAGTCATGTCCTTTCGATAACGCGCGATGAAGGGAATCGTCGCCCCTTCAGCTGTCAAACTCAGAACGGTATCGATTTGCTTTAAGGTTACACCCAAATCTTGGGAGATTTTTTCATATTTTTTATCCATAAACCTATTATATCATAATGAACAAAGCTTGTTTCACCTTACCTGTTTTTACATCTTTGATTATCAAAATAAAAATAATCCCTTTTCCACAAAATAATAGTATAATAGAGGTAGAATGTAGAAAAGAGGTAGGCCCATGGCTGTTAAATTTACAAAAACCGACGACTTGGACAAGATGTTTGAAGAATTCGCCAAACTTCCTGACTTAACACAAGTTACTTTCCCAGATAATAAAGACAAAAAAGAAAAAGTTGAGAAGAAAAAATAGATGACGCTTTTTCAATCTCTTCCTCCTAGTGTATTACAAGCGGGAGCCATTTTTCTCTCCATCATCATCGAAGCCCTTCCTTTTGTTCTGATTGGGACTCTCATTTCAGGCTGGATCGAAGTCTATATCACGCCTGATAAAGTTTATGAGTTTCTTCCTCGCAATCGTTGGGGGAGGATCTTTTTTGGTACCTTCATTGGCTTCCTATTTCCATCCTGCGAGTGTGGAATCGTTCCCATCATCAATCGTTTTCTGGAAAAAAAGGTGCCCAGCTACACAGCGGTTCCCTTTCTGGTGACTGCTCCCATTATCAATCCTATCGTTCTTTTCGCTACTTACTCTGCCTTTGGCAATTCAATAAAGCTTGCCTTCTTGCGAGCGCTGGGAGCTATTGTGATTGCTTTGGTGTTTGGGATTTTCCTAGGATTTTTCTGGAAGGAACCCATTCAAAAAGAGAATCCTATCACTTGTCACGAACATGACTTTTCACACTTAACTCCTGCTAGAAAGGTCTTTCAGGTCTTTATACAAGCTATTGATGAGTTTTTCGATATGGGTCGTTACTTGGTCTTTGGCTGTCTCTTTGCGGCTATCGTGCAGGTCTATGTCCCGACTCGGATCCTGACCTCTATCAGTGCTAGTCCAATCCTTGCGATTCTCTTACTCATGTTTCTAGCCTTTCTCCTCTCTCTTTGTAGCGAGGCGGACGCCTTTATCGGTGCTTCTCTTCTCTCGAGTTTTGGACTCGCTCCTGTCCTTGCCTTTCTGGTCATCGGCCCCATACTTGATATCAAAAATCTCCTCATGATGAAACACCATCTCAAAGCACGCTTCATCTGGCAATTCATGGGCATCGTGACTCTGCTTGTCTTGCTTTATTCTTACATGATGGGGGTGATGTTATGATTCGATTTATCATTCTATTGGGCTATTTTGCTCTGACCCTTTATCTACAGCTATCTGGAAAGCTCAGCCACTACATCAACCTCCACTATTCCTATCTAGTCTATATCTCCATGGTCCTTTCTCTTCTGTTGGCTCTGGTGCAATTCTACATCTGGATTAAGAAAATCAACTCTCCCAGCCATTTAGAAAGTCGGCGAACTAGACAAATCAGTATCCTTTTACTGTCTCTACCTCTCTTGATTGGAGTTGCCTTTCCGACAGTAAGTTTGGACTCGAGAACCGTATCTGCCAAAGGCTATCATTTCCCGCTTGCTGAGGGAATCGATACAGCTATTCAGGCAAGCGAAGGTACATCCAGTCAATACCTCAAACCCGATACCAGTACCTATTTTTCCAAGTCTGCTTATGAAAAGGAAATGCGGACTACAGCTGATAAATACCTCTCCCAGCCAACCATTCAGGTTACAGACGAAAACTATATGGAAGTCATGGAAGTTCTCTATGACTATCCGCAAGAGTTTGAAGGAAAGAAAATCGAGTTTACAGGCTTTGTCTATAACGATCCTAGCCATCCAGATAGCCAGTTCCTCTTTCGTTTTGGGATCATCCACTGTATCGCAGACTCTGGTGTATATGGACTCTTGACCAAGGGAAACTCACGCCAGTATCCTGATAATACTTGGATTACCGCTAAAGGAACCCTGACCCTCCACTACCATAAAGAACTCAAACAAAAACTCCCAACACTGGAAGTTGAGAGTTTCACAAAAGTAGATAAACCAGAAAATCCTTACGTTTATCGTGTGTTTCAATAAAAATGACTTTTTGGTAACCCACTACAGTTGACAAAGAGCCATTAAAAAGCCTGTCACACAAGCTCAAATGCTTGATATGACAGGCTTTTTCTAAATTCATTATTTAACAGCGTCTTTAAGAGCTTTACCAGCTTTGAATGCTGGAACTTTAGAAGCCGCGATTTTGATTTCTTTACCAGTTTGTGGGTTGCGACCTTTACGTGCAGCACGCTCACGAACTTCAAAGTTACCAAAACCAATCAATTGAACTTTTTCACCAGCTGCAAGGTATTCAGTTACTGCTGCGAATACAGCGTCAACTGCTGCTGCTGAATCTTTCTTAGTCAATTCTGTAGCTTCTGCTACTTTAGCGATCAAATCTTGTTTGTTTGCCATGTTAATAATTCCTCCAAATAATTTCTAATTAACATATATAATCATATCCTAAAATTGCCCACAGGTCAAGTCAAAAACGCTATTTCTAACGATTTTTCTCTATTTTTTTAGGAATGATATCGAACTAAGATAGCCCATGCATTTTCGCCTGTATGTGTCTGAATGATAGAGCCCGTTTCCAGTACTGAGATTGGTTTTTCGACATAAGTTTGTAAAATATTCTTCATCTCACTGGCCCATTCATTGGTACCAGCGTAGGATATTCCAATTTCTGCAACAGATTTATGAGAGAGGGTATCTGCTAATTCATCAAGCCATTTTTTAAATGTCTTAGCACCACGCCCCTTTACAATAGGCTGGAGTTCATGATCCTTCATTTGCATCACAACTCGGATATTCAAAAGAGAGCTTAGCAAACCGGTCACACGTCCGATACGTCCACCCTTAACTAGGTTTTCTAATGTTGAAACACCGATATAGAGTTCTGTATGATTTTTGACATCCTCTACATGAGCTAAGATTGTTTCTAAATCTTTACCCTCTTTAGCAAGTTTAGCAGCTTCAACAACTTGAAACTTCATAGCTTGATCTGTAAAAGAACTATCAATAATCGTCACATCAGCAGTCGATAGACTCGCTCCTTGACGAGCAGCTTCAACAGTTCCAGACAAGGCATGGGACATGTGAATAGCGATAATCTGACTGCCGTCTTTACCTAGTTCTTCAAAGACCTCAGCAAATACTCCCACTGGAGGCTGACTGGTTTTAGGCAGATTCTTACTTTGTTGCATAAGATGAAGGAACTCTCCCTCTTTCAAATCTGCATCAGAATAAAGGATACCATCAATCATCACAGATAAAGAAACAACTGTAATATTCAATTCTTTCAAGAGTTCTGGTTCAATAGTAACAGAGGAATCAGTTACAATTTTTACTTGTGTCATATCTTCAATCTTTCTATTCTTCTCAATAAGATAGTGATTTATCACCTTTATTATATCAAAAAATTGCAAAAAAATCATAAGAGATCCAATTAAAACGCTTGAAAATTTGGTATAATCTATCTATAGAAAATGCGAGGGAGAATCATGATCCGAAAAGTTCAGCCTATTATCACTATCATACTAGGGGCAGCTATTTATGCCTTTGGTCTTACCTACTTTGTTGTTCCTTATCATTTATTTGAGGGTGGGGCGACAGGGATTACCTTGATTACCTACTATCTTTTTAAAATCCCTGTCTCACTGATGAACCTCTTGATTAATATCCCTTTATTTATCCTGGCTTGGAAGATATTTGGGCCTAAGACCCTCTATTCCAGCCTTTTAGGATCTATTTCTCTTTCCGTTTGGCTGGCAATCTTTGAGCGCATTCCTTTACACATCGACTTGCAAGGAGATCTCATCATTGTCGCTTTGGTCTCAGGGGTTTTATTAGGAATTGGATTAGGAATAATCTTTAATGCTGGTGGGACCACTGGTGGTTCAGATATTGTTGCTCGTATCCTCAACAAATACACCAATATTTCGATTGGGAAATTGCTCTTTGGGATTGACTTTTTTATCCTAATGTTGATTTTAATCATCTTCCAGGACCTTCGTTTGGTCACCTATACCCTCTTGTTTGACTTTATTATCGCCCGTGTTATCGACTTGATCGGTGAAGGAGGTTATGCTGGTAAAGGATTTATGATTATTACCCAATATCCCGATCAATTGGCTGATAAAATCAATGATGAACTAGGACGCGGCGTAACCTTTATATCTGGTCAAGGATACTACAGTAAAAAGGATTTAAAAATCATTTATTGTATCGTCGGTCGAAATGAAATCGTAAAAATGAAGGATATGATTCACCAAATCGATCCTCAAGCCTTTATCACTATCACTGAGGCTCATGAAATTCTCGGTGAAGGTTTTACTTATGTGAAAGATTAAAAAGCTGGGAATTCCCAGCTTTTATTCTTCTTCTGCGAGGGTTGAATGGCGGAACCCGTACGTAAAGTAAATGACTAGGCCAACTACAAGAGCGATACCAAAGGCAATCCAGGTATCTAGACTATATTGAAGCATAAAGGAAAGACAGATAAGAATGGAAAGGATCGGCAAAAGCGGCACTAAAGGAGTTTTGAACTCTCCTTCTTTTGGCATGCCTTTTTCTTTTCTGAGCTTGATAATACCGTAAGCTAGTAAGATAAGATAGGCTAGTGTACAGATATTTAGAAAGGCTGCTATACTTGCCAAGGGGAAAATACCCGCAGCAATGGCTGAAGCAACTCCTGTTAAGATGGTCGCATTCTTTGGAACTCGACTAGTTTTACTTAGTTGTTTAAAGCTTTGAGGTAAAAGTCCATCACGTGCTAGGCTGTAAATCATTCGAGAAAGGGCATAGGTCATGGAAATACACACGGTAATCAAGGTTAGAATGGCTATGAGTGAAACATAGTTGGCGGCCCAACCAATCCCAATACTACGCAATGAAAACGCTACCGCATCATCCACATTGAGCTTACTGTAGTGAACAATCCCTGTCAATACTAGGGTTACCAAAGCATAGAGAATGGTTACGATTGACAAAGAAAGCACAATTCCGCGAGGAATATTTTTTTGTGAACTTTGAATTTCATCAACTGCCATTGAAATAGACTCAAATCCGAGAAAACCAAAGAACATCAAAGATGCACCTGCCATTATTCCAGTACTCCCACCATAAATTTGACCAAAGCCAAAGGGAGCAAAATTCGTCCAATTTTCAGGTTTGATATGCCAAATCCCAACTAGGATGAACAGAGCCAGAGCAGAAAATTTCAAGACCACTAGAAGCGAATTAAAGCGCAAGGCTGCCTTGGAATTTAATAAAACCAATCCTGTTACCAAAGCAAGCACCAAAATAGGTAAAAGGTCGATATAGGTACCTTGTTCGGGGTTGAAGGTCCCATTTAAGACTTGGGGCATGGAGATACCATAATTACTGAGCAAACCCTTAAAGTAAGCTGCCCAGCCAGACGCAACACCTGATATGGCCGTCATAAATTCCATGATGGTCAACCAGCCAGCAATCCAGGCTGGTAATTCTCCTAAAATCGCATAGAGATAACTATAAGCACCTCCTGTTGCAGGCACACGAGAGGCAAATTCTGCAAAAAATAAGGCTGATAGAGAAACACACAGGGCAGAAATCACGATGGAAACCACTAGTGATGGACCAGCTAGTGTAGCCGCAGCTGTTCCTGTAATGGTGAAAATTCCTGTTCCTACCATGGCACCAATTCCTAGTAAAATCAAATCCCATAATTTTAAATGGCGACGCATTTCTGTCCGTCCCAGACTAACATCCTTGGTTCTAAAAATATTCATACTTCATCTCCACTAAATGTAATTGTTTTATTTTACCACATAAAATTATTTTTGTGAATATTTATTAGTTTCTTTTTTGAAAAAAATCTGAACAGGAAGAATTCCTGTTCAGATTTTGCATATTCTTACCCAACTGAACCTTCCATTTCATAGCTAATCAAGCGATTCAGCTCAACGGCGTATTCCATTGGAAGTTTTTTGGGGATTTGGGAATCTTAAACTTCAAAGTAAGGGAACGGACGGTCACTATCTAAAGGACGATTTGGAATTTCTTGTTCCAAAATAGCGCGCCAACCAGATACCAATTCTTCAAAAGTCAATTGGGCTTCGGGAGAAGCTGTTGTGAGCTTCCGACCAAACCAAGCCATGGTTGCAGTTTCAAACTGAAGCATAGCGTACTGGATTACTGGTACATTTGCCTCTTCATAATTTTCATTTACTGCACGTGCCACACCTGGTGCTTGTGGAAGGAGTTGATTGCTGATTTTATCGACAACAGTCGCATCCATCTCTCTCCATGAAAGAAGTTGACCATTTACCTGATAAAAGAGCTCAAAGGTTTCTTGATTTTCTTTGAAATTAGTAAGAACAAAAGCACGTTCCACGGCCTCAGGACCACCAACGCCTTTTACAGCGTTTATCAAGAGATTTTGTTCCATTTGTCTCCAATAATCATCCGCTTCTTCAGCTAGATCAATTGTAAAGGGTGGAACAATTTCCTCGGCAGGAATCTCGCCTTTATTCGCTTTTTCAACATTACCAAATAATTTTTTTAAGAATCCCATTTGCTTCTCCTTTATCTTTTACCCAACAGAGCCTTCCATTTCATAGCTAATCAAGCGGTTGAGCTCAACTGCGTATTCCATTGGAAGTTCTTTTGTGAAGGGCTCCACAAATCCCATGACAATCATCTCAGTTGCCTCGGATTCTGATAAACCACGACTCATGAGGTAATAGAGTTGTTCTTCTGAAATCTTAGATACTTTGGCTTCGTGTTCCAAAGCAACTTGCGAGTTATGGATTTCATTAAATGGAATGGTATCAGATGCTGACAAGTCATCCATGATAATGGTATCACACTCGATGTGAGAAACAGATTTCTTAGAATTTTTATTAAAGGTTACTTGTCCACGATAGTCAACCTTTCCTCCGCCTTTAGCGATGGATTTAGACACGATAGACGAGCTGGTATGTGGAGCATTGTGAATCATCTTAGCTCCCGTGTCTTGGTGTTGCCCAGCATTAGCAAAGGCGATAGAAAGCATAGTACCACGGGCTCCTTCTCCATCAAGGTAAACAGATGGATATTTCATGGTTGTTTTGGCACCCAAGT
>CALHBZ010000294.1 GCA_937930605.1 Streptococcus oralis | reverse complement strand
TGATGAGATTTTCCTTCATCTTAGAAGCCTTCATCCCATCGATATTTTCATAAATTCCCTCAAGCGAACCATACTCCAGTAAAAGCTTGATACCCGTCTTTTCACCGATTTTGGTCACCCCAGGGATATTATCCGACTTATCACCCATGAGCGCCTTGAGATCGATAAACTGCGTCGGTGTGATGCCCATCTTTTCCATAAGATATTCTGGCGTAAAGGCCTCAAACTCAGCCACACCTTTCTTGGAAATTTCAACCACCGTATGCTCGTCCGTCAGCTGAATCAAGTCCTTGTCCCCACTGACAATGGTAATGTCAAAACCATCCTGCTCAGCTAGTTTATCCAGTGTCCCAATGATATCATCTGCCTCATACTGAGCCAACTCATAGTGACGGATCCCCATATGATCCAGTAACTCACGAATAAAGGGAAATTGCTCACGAAACTCATCCGGAGTCTTGGCCCGACCACCCTTATAGTCCGCATACATCTCTGTACGGAAGGTCGTCTTTCCTGCATCAAAAGCCACCAAGATATGACTGGGCTCAACCCGTTCTAACAAATGGCTCAACATCAACTGAAAACCATAAATTGCATTGGTATGCAAACCAGCCGCATTCTTAAAACGGTCCAACTGCTGATAGAGCGCAAAAAACGCCCGAAAGGCCACAGAAGACCCATCAATCAATAATAATTTTTTCTTATCCATACACCCATTATAAAGGAAAGCACCAAAAAATACCATTGGGAAGAGTTCCCTGAGAGAAACTAAGATAATAGTAAAAAGAGAAGGAAGTTACTCCCTCTCTTTCAAACTACGAAATGAATTAGTTTTTACGTTTCACAAATGGAAGGGCACCAAGGAACAATCAAAGGAATCCTAATGATGCAACTGCAACATTATCTTTGCCACCAGTATTTGGAAGTTCTTTTTTATCTTCTACTTTTGCTGCTGGTGCTTGATAAGTATTATCCTTGTTAGTACCTGCTGTTGTAAGAGTATATTCTGGGACTTCGTTAATTGCTGCTTCTACACTATTAACGCCTCCTGTATATTATGGTTTAGCTGGTTCTGCAGCTTCTTTTGCTTCCGCTTTTTTTACTTCTTCAAGAAGATTACCACGTTTTTCAGTTAAATCTTGAATTTCAGCTGTAGCAGCTTGAACTTTTTCATCAGATTCATCAAATTCATATTTCGCAGTATCGCGTTCTTTTTCAATCGTAGTTACAGCTTTTTATAACGGTGCTGTGATATATTCACCAAATCCATTATCTTTAGCGGATTTAAGAGCTTCTTTTAAAGTATCTTCCTGTTTTTTTAGTGTTTCAGCTTTCTTTTCAGCATCGGCTTTTAATTTCTCAGCATCATCCGTCAAGTTTTCAATTGTTTCAGTTAAATCATCAACTTTGTCTTGCAATTTTTCTGATTCAGGACGAGCAGCATCCGCTGCTTCATCTTCTGCAATTCCCGCTTGTACCTCTTCAGGAAGCTTGTCCTTAGATACAGGAGTTTCTGTTTTAATTGTTTGATTAGTATCTTGTGCTTTTTCAGCATCATCTGCTAACTCAGCAAGAATATCAGAAGCATTCAATTCACCAGACTCAACAGCCTTTAATAATTCTTCTTTTGCTTTTTTGTCAAGCAACTCGTTATCAGGGATTTGTTTCAAAGCTTCAGTTAAATCTTCTTTAGCTTTTTCGACTTCAGTTTTTGGAGTTTTAACCACAGGTGTGGCTCCAGTTTCTCCGGATGTGCTAGTAGCTGTAGGTGCATCAGCTTTTACAACCGACGGTTGAGACACAGCAAAAACCGCCCTAAAACCGTAACACTAGCTAAGCTAGTCAAAATCATTTTCTTTTTATCCATTTTTAAAACGCCCCTTTTTGGAATTATATTTCTCTCTATTATAACTTTTAATATAGATTAACAAAACAATATATTAAGTTGTTTAAAAAAATATATTTATATCGACTAGAAAAGAATAATGTCAATATAAACATATTTTTAACTTTCTAATATTACTACGGAAACCTAGATAAGCAATAAATTCTTTATTAAAGAATTTATCTCATGAAAATAGTTCGGATCAAACAAGCTACAATAAAAAAATATATAAGAACGCTTCAAGTAAATATTTAAAATAGTGCTAATTACTTTTGAATATAGTTAAAAATGAAAATGAATCAAGTTTTTTAGTTTATTTTTCTTTAATCCACTCACCATTATGATTTACAGTATAACCGTCTACTATTGTATTAACAGCTAGCTCACCTGAAGAGTAAGAATAATACCACTTACCAGAAACTTGATACCAGCCTGTTTTCATTGCCCCTGAACTATCCAGATAATACCAAACCCCATTTTCCTTTAACCATCCTGTCTGCATTTCACCAGATGATTTCAAATAATACCAGGTAGAACCATCTTTCAACCATCCCGTCGCCTTAGAACCATCTGATTTGAAATAATACCAACTACCATTTATTTTCTTCCAACCCACAGTCAATCCATTATTTGAACCATGATTAGATTTATTTACTGATTGATTCTGTGACGAAGTCACTCCCTCCAACTGAATATAACGACGATTTCCACTATACGAAATGTAACTTAACCATTTGTAGCCATCTTTTTCAATCACCTGATCATAATGAACACTCTCACCTGGAGAATAATATGCAAGTGGAGTTGCATTCAATAATGGTTGATCTTTAATAGGAGTCTCCACCTTAAAATAATGAGTTCCTCTCATCAAAGATGACGATTGACTGGTCACAACATGATTGCTTGTCGAATCTTTTGAACTGCTTGGGACTTCTTTAAAATTGCTTGATAAATCTTTAAAATGAATAAAACCGGTCATCTTGTTTGCTTTTACAATTCGTTTATTATAATTACCTTTATAATCATAGTTATATTCCTCAATTTCTATATTATCTCCCATCACATTTGAAACCCAAGCAACATGGCCATAACCTCCTGCAGTAGACCAAGCAATAGATCCGATAGCTGGTGTATTATCGACACGATAACCTTCACGACGAGCACGATAACCCCATTCACCAGCATTACCATAAGCTCCTGGAAGCTCAAAACCATTTACTCCACTCAAGCGAAAAGCAGCAAATGAAGTACACTGACGAGAATACATCCTCCACTTATCAATACTCTGACTCCCATTTTTATAATAAGCAGGATAATCATCTCCACGAGCATAAGAACTGTTTGCATGAACACTTTCTCCAGCCGACAACATCAGCCCTACTACTAAAAAAGGAACAACCTTTTTAACTGACTTTCTAATAGAAAACCTTGTCTCTGCTACTTTAAATGGTGAAATTTTCATTCTTCCTCCTTGAAAATAATATAAATCGAAGATTACCTTCACTTAAACTATTCGGAGAAAAAAAGAAAAAGTGAGAAAATTTCTCACTTTAGTCAAGATAATGAATCAAATTCTTTTCTGTAAGGATATCTGAGTAAGTAAAGGATTCAACATAAACATTAGCTTGTTTATCTCCTTCAACGTTTCCAAATTCAACGATAAATAGGGATGGATAAACCTCAATTAGCTTACCCAATCTATTTTTTTGGCGCTTACGGCCATTCTCCAAAGTCATTTCAACGACTTGTCCCTCATGTGCCTTGATTTCTTCTTTGATTTTTTTCATCTTGGCTACATCTGTAAATGCATCTGACATCTTATGCCTCCCTCTTTGAGATACTTGAAAATTTATTGTATTCTTTTTGGAAAATCAATTCCACCGTTCCACGAGCTCCACTACGGTTTTTCTCGATGATAACCTCTACCTTGTTATTTGGAATTCCTTCCTCTTCTTCACCCGCACGATCATAGTAGTCGTCACGGTATAGAAAGGCTACGATATCCGCATCCTGCTCGATGGAACCCGATTCACGAATATCAGACAAGACCGGTCTCTTATCCTGACGCTGTTCCACGCCACGAGATAACTGACTGAGAGCAATAACTGGAACCTTTAGTTCCTTTGCTAGGATTTTCAACTGACGAGAAATTTCAGAGACTTCTTGTTGCCGATTCTCACGACCAGTCCCTGTGATAAGCTGTAGGTAGTCTATCAAAATCAAGCCTAGATTGCCTGTTTCTTGAGCCAGTTTACGTGAGCGCGAACGAATTTCCGTAATCCGAATCCCTGGCGTATCATCGATATAGATACTCGCGTTGGCTAGGTTCCCTTGAGCAATGGTATATTTTTGCCACTCCTCGTCGGTCAATTGACCAGTACGGATAGAATGAGACTCCACCAAACCTTCTGCTGCCAACATACGGTCTACTAGGCTTTCTGCACCCATTTCCAATGAAAAAATAGCTACCGTCTTGTCCAACTTGGTTCCAATATTCTGAGCAATGTTCAAAGCAAAGGCTGTTTTACCGACCGCAGGACGAGCTGCTATAATAATCAGTTCCTCCTCATGCAATCCGGTCGTCATATGGTCCAAATCACGATAACCTGTCGCAATACCTGTGATATCCGTTGTTTGTTGTGACCGAACTTCTAGGTTCCCGAAGTTGATATTTAGAATATCACGGATGTTCTTGAAACCACTACGATTGGCATTTTCGCTAACATCAATGAGTCCCTTTTCCGCTTGAGCGATGATTTCATCTGCAGGCTTAGAAGCTTCATAGGCTTGGTTGACAGACTCTGTCAACTTGGAAATCAAGCGACGTAGCATAGACTTTTCGGCTACAATTTTAGCATAATACTCCGCATTTGCTGAAGTTGGTACAGAGTTGACAATTTCAACAAGGTAGGACAAGCCACCAATATTTTGGAGATCCCCTTGGCTATCCAAAATCGTCCGAACTGTTGTCGCATCTATGGCTTCACCACGATCCGACAGGTCTACCATCGCTTGGAAAATCAATCGATGGGCATACTTAAAGAAGTCACGAGAATCAATGTATTCCCGCACAAAAACGAGTTTGCTCTCATCTATAAAAATAGCCCCCAGAACAGATTGTTCTGCCAAAATATCCTGAGGTTGAACTCGCAGTTCCTCTACTTCTGCCATCCGACTTTCCTTCCTTTTACAATCTTGTCAAGAAGTTGTAAACTTAACCTTCTTTTACACGAAGATTGATGACACTTGTAACATCTTGATAGATCTTCACTGGTACATCAATCAAACCAACTGCTCGAATTGGTGCTTTTACTTGAATGTGACGTTTGTCAATCTTGATACCAAATTGCTTTTGCAATTCTTCCGCAATCTTCTTGTTAGTGATGGAACCAAATGTACGACCATCTGGTCCAACCTTTTCAACGAACTCTACAACAGTCTCCTCTGCTTCAAGCTTGGCCTTGATGGCCTTTGCTTCAGCAATCATCTCTGCATGAGCTTTTTCTTCAGATTTTTGTTTTCCACGCAACTCGCCCACTGCTTGAGCAGTTGCTTCCTTGGCCAAATTCTTTTTAATCAGGAAGTTTTGAGCGTAGCCAGTTGGCACTTCCTTGATTTCGCCTTTTTTCCCTTTTCCTTTAACATCTGCTAAAAAGATTACTTTCATTCTTCTTTCTCCTTTTCCTTTAGTTCATCCAAAACAAGTTGAGTCAATTTTTCTCCTGCTTCTGACAGACTCATATTCTCGATTTGCGCAGCAGCTAGATTAAAGTGACCACCGCCACCCAACTCTTCCATAATGCGTTGTACATTGATTTTACTGCGACTTCGAGCTGAGATTGAGATAAATCCTTGTGTATTTTTCGCTAGAACGAAGCTGGCTTCAATACCGGACATGGCCAACATAGCATCGGCAGCCTTACTGATGACAACTGTGTCATAGGTAGTCGATTCCTTAGCTTGGGCAATCAAGACATCTGAACCCAATTTACGACCTTGTAAAATGAGTTCATTTACCTCACGGTACTCTTCAAAATCTGTCGCAGCAATCTCCTGGATAGCAATACTATCGCTTCCACGTGTCCGAAGGTAGCTAGCAACATCAAAGGTTCGACTCGTTACTCGAGATGTAAAGTTTTTGGTATCCAGCATCATACCAGCCATCAGTACACTGGCCTGCATACGACTCAAACGATTCTTCTTAGAATTTTGGAACTGAATCAACTCTGTGACCAACTCACTCGCACTACTTGCTCCACTTTCAATATAGGTGATAACGGCATTCTCAGGGAAATCCTGATCACGTCGATGATGGTCAATGACAATGGTTTGCGTGAATAAATCATAAAAATCTTTCGACAAGGTCAAAGCCGTCTTCGAATGATCCACTAGAATCAACAACGAACGATTTGTAACTAAGTTCATCGCATCAGACAGAGGTAAGAGTTTGGTGACACCCTCTTTTTCCAAGAAGTTGATGGCCCGCTCGATATCTGGCGACATATGGTCTGCATCGTAGACTGCATAGCTGTCTTCTGTAATATTGCTTGCAAACAACTGCATACCAACCGCAGACCCCAAGGCATCCATATCCAGATTCTTATGACCAACTACAAATACCTGATCTACACTGCGAATCTTATCTGAAATGGCTGTCATCATGGCTCTGGTACGTGTTCTTGTTCTCTTAACAGAGGCCGCAGAGCCACCACCAAAATAGACAGGGTTCTTGGTTTCATCATTTTCCTTGACGACCACTTGGTCCCCGCCACGAACCTCGGCCAAATTCAAGTTCCTTAGAGCAACTTTCCCTATCTCATCATGATTTCCATCACCATAAGAAAAACCCATGCTCAAGGTCAATGGCAACTGTCTCTGCTTCGCCTCCTCACGAAAGGCATCAATCACAGAGAATTTATCATTCATCAAGCCTTCAAGAACCGTGTAATCAGTAAATAAATAAAAGCGGTCCATGCCCACACGACGAGAAAACATAGCGTATTTACTAGCAAACTCTGAAACAAAATTAGCCACAAAACTATTGATATGACTGATATCGGAGTCGGATGTCGCATCTTCCAGATCATCGTAGTTGTCTACCGAGATAACCCCAATCACTGGTCGACTGGTTACCAATTCGACAGTTGCTTCGTATTCCCCTGAAACGTCAAAGAAATACAGGACTCCCGAAACCTTGTCCATATGAACGGCATAGCGTGTTTCCCCCAAGGTAGCGTAAGAACCAGGGTTCCCCACAGAAGCCTTGATGATGGTTTGAATCAAGTCAACATCAATTTCGCCTTCTTCAGTCGTCAAAATCAACTCAGCATAAGGATTAAACCACTCTACTTCGCCAGTAGATAAGTCTAATTTCAGAACACCAACCGGCATTTGTTCGAGCAGCGTGTTTAAGCTATCTTCCGCTTGATGATTTACATATTGGATTTGTTCAATTTCGCTCTTTTCATACTGTTTTTTTTGCCAGATGAATAAAAGCAGATAAAGAAGTACAAATAAAAACAAGGCACTGATCGTTACAGCAATATTTTGTGAAAAAATAATCAGCATTGTTAAGGTTCCGAAAGTTGCAATCCCTAGTAGAACCACAGAAATCGGAGTTAAATTATTTTTTTTCATTCTAAACCTCTTGCGCATTATTATATCACAAATACCCTTAAAAAGCGACCTTTTAAAAGAGGTAAGTCTCCTTTTCCTTATTGATTTTTTATGGTTTGACTGCAAAAAGGAGAATAAGCCCATTATCCTCCTACACATCTATATACTCTGGTTACTGTCACTTAACGTTCAACGATGAGGGCTGCTCCCATCCCTCCCCCGATACAGAGAGTTGCTAAACCAGTTTTAGCATCACGTTTCATCATCTCATGTA
>CALHBZ010000293.1 GCA_937930605.1 Streptococcus oralis | reverse complement strand
TTTACCTCTTTCAAACAAGTTTCATGTTCAGTATAAAAAAAAACGCCTCCAAAAGATATACACAAACTAAAGGCGTTTTGAAACAAACTTATGAAAAAATTATGTAGAGATTTCCGTTGGAATCGTTTCGTTTATTCTAAAAATCGTAGTCATCATCTAGCATTGCTTCTGCATTTCCCATTAGATATCCCGCACCCACTTGAGAAAAGAAATCATGATTGGCCGTTTCAATCGAAATGCCATTCATGACAATCGGATTCACATCAGACGCTGTAATATCCGAAAAGTAACTTTGAAAGCCCATATTTTGTAGCGCTTTATTGGCATTGTATTTAACAAATACCTTTATTTCTTCCGCCAGACCAATAGGTGCATAGACTTCATCCGTATATGCAAACTCATTTTCTAAAAGATCATCTAAAAAACGATACATCCAAGTTATGAACTCATGTTGTTCTGCTTCTGAGAGCTCATCAAAGGTTAAGCGAAACTTATATCCCAGATAAGTCCCATGTACGGATTCGTCCCTAATTACTAATTTGATTAACTCTGCTAGATTAGCTAATTTATTTTGTCCACGATACCAAAGCGGTATGAAAAAGTTGCTATAATATAGGACTCCTTCTAAAAACACACTCGCAACCATCACCTGTAGAGGGGTTCCATGCTGATACATCTCATTTATCTTTTGGGCTTTATACTGCATTTTAGGATCCTGATTCATCCAATCATATATTTTCTCAATTTCCTTAAAAGTATTTAACGAAATCAATATGGTACCGTATGTCTTAGCATGGATAGATTCCATAAATGTAAAATCACTCAGAACTGCTCTCTCCTTGCGAGTTCGAACGTGCTGTTTAATAGAATACAAGCCCTCTTCGGATTGAAGCGTATCAAGCAAAGCCAAGCCTCCAACCGCTTTCTTGACAACCTCTTTTTCCGGATCTGATAGTTGCTTCCAATCAAGCAAGTCATTTGATACTGGAACACGAGTATCAATCCAAAATTGTGCCGTGGCTTTATCCCAAACATAGTCATCTAACTCATCCTCAACTTCTTTCCAATTCAATGTCCGATGTAACATATAAATCCTCCTCAAAAATCATAGTCATCATCACGTGATTCTTCTATCCTATGAATAGACATCTGCCCGAGAAGCTCGTGCTTTCTCAGTCTGTTCAATACTCGATCAAGCGCAGAGAGAATTTCCCTATCAACTGGGTACCTCTCTTCGACCCCGATACTCTCTAACAAATGATTGGCTTCTCTTTGTACAAGGTTCTGAGTCAATTTTTGAATGTCAGCATCTACATAAAGTTCACGAATGATTTTCCCCTCTGTTTTTAAGATCTTGTCAATCATTTCAACAGCCCAGGCTTGAAATGAAATTTGGCCAGCTCTATCCATTCCTGCCAAAAGAAGATTGACTTTATGTATCAGATAGTCACAATGCAATGACTCATTCAAGAGAATCATTTTCACCATTTCACCAAGATTAGTAAAGCCCTTTTGAATCCACAATTTCATCAAAAAGGCAAGTTGACTATAAGTCATAATTCCTTCAACACAAGTAGCCATAAAGCGCTTCTGAATCGCATTTTTACTATGATATACCGTGTCGACTCTTTCTAGTCGCTCTACTACTAATTTATGTTGATCTACCCACTCAAATAAGGATGCCACCTCCTGTTCGTCCTCATTAAAGGAGTATAAAATAGCATTATAAGCCTTGGTATTTACCATTTCAGTGAACTGTAGATTGTTTACAATAGCAACCTCCTGTTGTGAGCGTTCACTATGCCGTATAAACTCCTCTGCCTCTAGCGACTGGTAAGTTGATAAATTTGCAAGAAAGATCAGCGAACGATTTAATTCTTGCTTCTCTTCTACCGACAAACGGTTAAAAGCAGGTTTATCATTTTCAATTGGAATTCGATTGTCTAACCAAAATAACGATGTCGCCCTCTCCCACGTAGCGTTATCCAATTCATCCTCAATCTCATTCCAGTTGATTGCTTTGTAGTATAGAAATTTTTTTGACATCTTCTCTCCTTAAATCATACAAGATTCACAGCTATTTACACTGCTAAATTCATCATCCTCTGTATAGGTTCTAACATAATAAAGTGATTTTATCCCTTTTCGCCATGCGTAATTCCGAAGGCGATTCAAGTCACGTGTCGTTAGCATTGTATTTTCCTTAGTTTTCCATTCATATAGTCCCTCAGGTAATTGAGAACGCATAAAGAGAGTCAGACTCATTCCCTGATCAATGTGTTTTTGTGCGACTGCATACACATCAATAATTTTACGCTGATCCATGTTATAAGCAGTCTCATAAAATGGTAAGGTATCATTGGACAGATACGGAGCGGGATAAAAGATCGATCCCACCTTCTTTTCCTGCCGATTTTCTACCAACTGAGTAATTGGGTGAAGAGAAGCGCTCGTTTCGTTGATATAAGAAATAGAACCATTAGGCGCCACTGCTAAACGATTTCGATGGTAGAGACCATCTTTCATGACCTTCTCCCTTAGTACCTTCCAATCTTCTTTCGTTGGAATAGGAATATCCTTAAAAATGGCTGCTATCTTAGGAAATCTAAATACAAAATCTTGCTCTACATATGGTGAAAAGTAACTTCCATCGGCATAACGTGAATCCGCAAATTCATAAAATGTCTCATGCCGCTCTCTTGCGATTCTATTGCTGGATACTAAAGAATAATAATTCAATGCCAAGAAGTAAGCTTCTGTAAATTCTAGAGATTCTTTTGAACCATACTTGATTTGGTGCAAAGCAAAAGCTGTGTGTAATCCCATCGCTCCGAGCCCTATCGTATGGTAGAGACGATTTCCCTTATTTACTGTAGGCACTTCTTCAATAGACTCTAGATCCGTAACAGTCGTTAAGGCACGAACCATTGTATCAACAGAGGCAGCAAAATCTTCAGATTTTAGTAAATTAACAATATTAGTTGATCCAAGGTTACAACTAATATCCGTTCCCATCTCATGATAGGACAAATCATCATTCAATACGGATGGAGTCTGTGGTTGCAAAATCTCTGAACAAAGATTACTCATAATGATTTTCCCTTTGACGGGATTCGCGCGATTAGCGACATCGATATTTAGAATATAAGGATAGCCAGACTCTTGTTGCAAGCGGGAAATTTCCTGTTCCAATTCTCTCGCTTGAACAACTGTCTTTTCAATAGCTGGATTTGCAACCAATCGGTCGTATTCAGCCGTGATATCTACGTACGAAAAAGGTTTCCCATAGACTTTTTCAACATGATAAGGATTAAACAGATACATGGGTTGATTTGTTTTAATCAGCTCGTAATACTTATCCGGAACGACCAACCCCAGAGAGAGGGTTTTAACACGAATTTTTTCATCTGCATTTTCCTTCTTTGTCGATAAAAAGGCGAGAATATCCTGATGAAAAACATTCAAGTAAACGACCCCTGCCCCATTTCTCTGTCCTAGCTGATTGCTATAGCTGAAAGAGTCTTCTAGTAGTTTCATTACAGGGAGCACTCCCGAAGAAGCATGTTCAATTCCTTTTATAGGAGAACCACTCGCACGTAGGTTCGATAAATTCACTCCAACCCCACCACCAAGTCTAGAAAGTTGCAAAGCAGAGTTGACCCCACGTCCGATAGATAACATAGAGTCATCGAGATCTATTAGAAAACAAGAAACCATCTCACCACGCCGTTTTTTTCCTGCATTTAAGAATGTGGGGGTCGCAGGTTGGTACCGTTGGGTAATCATTTCCTCCGCAATTTTTGTCGCTAAGTTCTGATCACCATTTCCTAGATAGAGGGCATTAAGGAACACCCGATCCTCAAACGATTCCAAATAGGTCTTTGAATCATCAGTCTTTAGTGCATATTGATTATAAAATTTATAAGCTCCCATAAAACTCTTAAAGGTAAAATCATGTTCTTTGATTTTTTGATATAAGCCCTCTAAAAAATCACTATCAATCTCACCAGACTCTCCACGGTACAAGCCCACAACCTCTTCATCCACATAATCCTCTTGAATTAAATACTGGAGACGTTCTTTCAGACTTGAAAAATGCATCGTATGAGGTTCAATTTCATTCTTTAAATAGTCTGTTAAGGCCTCTCTATCATAGTAAAGAGGAATTTCACCATCAATTGGAATGTTCACCATATTGTTCAAAACAAAATAATCCTTAGTAGCTGACATCTATTTTTTCCTCCGCTTTCTCAAAACTAGCTAAAATATGTTTGGAGATCCTCTCTACATCTTCATCTGTCCCGCGTAATTCAAAAACATCTATAACAGGAAAGCCAAACTGATCTGCATATTGAAAAGCCGTTAGACAGAATTGCTTATTGAAATTTCGATTACCACTCCCAATAATTCCTAGACAATAACGAAAATTTCCTTGATACTCTAAAAATTTTCGAAGATTTCCCGTCAGAATTTCTTGGAAACCAGTATCAATTCCATTTCCTCCCTCTAGATAAGTTGGTAAAAAACTGACAAAGGGACCATCTACTGTGATTGCCTCCCCTTTTAAATCTTTTACATTCAAAGACTCAACTTCTCTATGATACGTCGCTTTTATATATTGACTGACCCGCTGGACAAAGGAACTCGTATTCCCACTTAAACTAATATAATAAAATCTAATTCTTTGCATGACTTCTCCTTTTTTGATACAATATATTGTGTTTTGCAAAACAACAAACTCTATATATTGTGTTTTTTATTTTACTGTATCTAAATGATAAAAAAATTGATATTCGTCAAGTTTCTATAAATTTCTTCAAAATTAGGAGTTTCTATGTCCCAACCATGCTTTTATACCGTTCCCCTTTTTAGCTCCCTCTCCCGTGATGAACTTCAGGGTATCCAAAGTCTGTTTCACCATAAGAAATTTAAAAAGGGCGAGTTAATTTTCTCACCCTTTGATGAGGAAACCTTAATCATTGTTAATAGAGGACAATTTAAGGTCTATCGTCTGACTAATGATGGAACCGAGCAATGCATCCGTATCGTTGGCAAAGGAAATTACGAAGGAGAAAACTATCTCTTTGAAGAGAATAATCAGGATCTCTATGGGGAAGCCTTGGTCTCTACAGAAGTCTGTGTCATTTATAAAAAAGATTTTCAATACCTTCTCCAGAGTTTTCCACATTTTAGTTGGCAACTTCTACGTCTTAATGCCATAAAAGCAATTCAGACGGAAGAACAAGTCACCTTATTAGCCTTTGAAAAAATAGAACAACGCCTTGCTTGCTATCTTATTCACCTTACCGGAAAAAGTAACAATCCTAAACTCACCTTCACTTTGCCAATTTCAGAAAAGGAACTTGCCAGTTACCTTGGAACGAGGCCCGAAACTATTTCGCGAAAATTTAAAATTTTTGAAGAACATCACTATATTCGAAAAGTTCGTCGTACCATTCATATCATAGATGATCAAGCTTTAAGGAATTTATATTGATCTGAAGCTTTTTTGTTCATTTCATGTTATACTATATAAAATATGAAACGTTTACAAAGAGATAATCATGAAACCAATACTTGAGACCATCGATACCCGCTTTGGCACTGCTAGCAAGCATGCCTTCTCTCGGGGAAATACC
>CALHBZ010000292.1 GCA_937930605.1 Streptococcus oralis | reverse complement strand
ATAAAAATGTTCTCCTCTCTATATTCAATGAATTTGTATTTGAGTTATTTTTTTGTTGTTATCACGTCCTGTTCTTTTACTGACTGTTGCTTCAAAATCTGCTTGTGTCGGTCTGTCAGTTTCGCATGGTCGAGAATGTCTTTTACAACCTGCGTCTGGTTGATTTCATCAAGTTTAATCGCAACCTTTAAGGTCGGGGCAACTTGATGAGATAGCCAGTTCAGCGTCCTTTGGAAGGAGTAAGGCTCTGGTTTTGTGGTTAGTTTTAATCGTTCACGATTGTTCCCAATAAACCAAGCCCATTCTTCATTCAGTTTCCAATCAGAACGAGGTTTGGAATCGTCTTTATCTACAAAACGGATATACCGATTGATAATTTTAAAGGCGGTATGCTCTGGATTGTCATAGACGAGTAAATCACGGACTGCATAATAGGCACGCTCATTTTTCAATCGAATCTCAAAACGGTTTTTTACTTCTGCGTCTTCAATGGGAATATCATTTTTCTTGTACTGCTCGTAGTCCTTTTCATAGATACAGAAATAAACTTCACTTTGTAATGAACCGATATAGAGGGTGTTTCCCATACATTCCTTTTCCTCTTTGCGTACCAGTTCGCCACTGCGATAGCTTTTAAAACTGCGGAAGACGGAGATACATTCTTCCTGTTGGCACTTTTCAGTGAGTACAGGGATATTCAAAATCCCTGTCTTATCGTTAATGGCAAGGTCAAGGCGTTTCATCACACCGCCAGCCACCAAAACGTCCATAAAGAACTCATACCAGCTTCTTTGTTGTGCCAGAAGATAGCTTTCAAATTGTCTGCACCCACGACCTTTCAATTCCACCAGAACTCCTTTGTCCAGTTCATGGGAGCAAAGGACGAATATGTCGCCTAAAGCATAATGCTCTGAATAAGAATAGAAACCATAGTCCTCATGAAGAAAATAGGACAGTTTCAGTTGTAAGATGTTTTCGACCACCTGCTGTACGTCTGTTGTCGGAAAGCGAATCCTTACATAATCAAACAGCATTTCAAGGGGAGCGTCGGGATTGAAGCGTTCCAGAGCTTCCCAAAGGGACTGCTGTAAATCCTCTGATGGCTTGACTTTTCCTGTTTCAATATCGCTTAGATACTGCCTTGTAATACCAGTCGCAACAGCTAAACGGTTTTGAGATAGTCCATAAGCCAAGCGTTTTTCTTTTAAATGCTGTAACCAAGTTTGTTCATTCAGTAAAAATCCCTCCAATCAAAAAGGCGTATGTCAACTTTTAAAGCCCATTTGACATACGCTGAAATTTTGTAAATCCCTTGTAACCAAAGGATTTTCTAATGTTTTTTTGACTGTTTCCTGTCGATTTGTACCCCCCTGTTAGATACGGGGGGTTAAGTGCTGGCGTGGCTATTGCCACACCAGCCAGCAAGATCAGTCCACACCTGCGACTTCCGCTTCGCACGTCGCCTGCGTGGACTGTCTGCTGTTGGATAACTTTTTAATTTCCTCCAAGAAATCATATCCTTTTGGTACAAGGGGAGTATAAAACTCTGATATGACACTTGTTCCTACATCA
>CALHBZ010000291.1 GCA_937930605.1 Streptococcus oralis | reverse complement strand
AATGCCAAGACTCTAGATATCGAGCTCCAAAATGGCCCGCAACCATGTAGGCACTCTCAATACATTCATTCAATGCTTTTGAATAGTTCATCTTACTTCTCTTTTCTATCTACCTCTTGTAATAGCTGTCGGAGCATATTGGCACGAACAACTGAGGATTCTTCCCCTAGGACACGATCTGTTGCTAAAGAAGTCAGCAAGGTCATCTCCTGCTTGGTCATCAAGTCCTGCTCCACCAAAAGTTGCAGAATATCCTCATAAATCTCCTGACTAACTCGCTCACCAATCGAGTAAAGCAAATCGCGGAGCATCTCATGATGATTAGAAAACTCAATCCGTCCGATGCGAATGTAGCCTCCGCCACCACGCTTGCTCTCAACCAAGTAACCTCTGCTTTCAGTAAAACGTGTCTTGATGACATAGTTGATCTGACTTGGCACAACCTGAAAGGTATCCGCCAACTGGCTCCGCTGCAATTCCACGATACCAGACTGGTCTAAAATTGCCTTGATATAGGCTTCGATATGATCTGATGTATTTTTAAATCTCATAGTAAATCAAACTCCTTCTTTGAACCTTGACTATCTTTGACTATACTATCATTTAACACTCTATAAGTCAAATTTTTAGAGCTCAACCCTTGGAAATACTGACTTTCTTCAAAAACAATTAGGCATTAAATCGCCTTAGTTTTTCTTGAAAGTTCCTAAAAAAGTGCACAAAAAAGAGCCCTAAAATGGGCGTAATATTGACGAGTTCAGCAGGCAAGAAACTAGCACGGTCAAACGTGCTTTTTTAATACCTAGTAATATTATAGCATACCTGGAAAACTCTCTCAATCATTAGCAATAGAACCAATATTGAAGTATAATGATACTATGACTCTTGCAGAAACTAAGAAATCCTATCTCAGGAACGTTTAGAAAGATAAGAGAGATTAATTTAAAAGTATTTAGTTCTAGCCAATTAATATTTCTGGTTTCACTATTTTAAAACGATAATTAGGAGAAAATAATTATGAATAAGATTGGTAAAGAAAACTTAGTAATGATTAATGACGAAGAGTATGTACATTGTCCGGTTTGCGGGACATTGACCGCTGTTTATGACATTTGTGATCATTGTAATTGGCAAAATACGGGGGAAACCAATATTGATGGAGGTCCCAACAAGATGACACTAGCAAAAGCTAAGGAAGCTTACGTTAAGGGAATTCCAATAATATAACAAACTACAGTACTACAAAATCAGGAAGATAAAAATGGAACTTAGAAAGTTTAACAATAAAATTGTAACGATGACAGATGTTGATAACCAGACCTTTGAGGGAATTTGTCTTTTTGAAGATAAGGATGCTTTTGATGAAGAGTATGATGCTTTATCTGTTAAAACAGGTTTACGATGGATGAGATTATTTGAAAATGAAATTTTAAAAGTTGAAATTGCTGATAAAATCGACCGGTCAAAAAGCCCTTAGATTTGTTTCTAAGGGCTGATTTATTTGCAAGGATAGACAGGACTGTCGAGGCTCCTGCATTTCTCGACCCACTAGCTAAATGGCGCGTTGGTGACAGATTCTCAACCTCTATCCTTCGTATCTTAATTATATCACAGTATCCATCAAAAATGAATTATGAGGGAGGTGACTGAACATCAAAAATAGTCTAGTTGTATCTAAGCATGTTTACTATTGTGTATAATCTTTTTCAGTCATATCATTCAATTCTTACGAATAAATGTATAGTTTGTGACATTCTATCCGAAAAAAAATCTCTCCAAAATGGATTTTCGATATCAAAAATTTTAACTTCTTCTTCCGTCATATTGTGAGGATAATCAAGAAAAAGATTATAAATTTTTTGCTGATCAAAACTGAACAATAGCTCTCCTCTAAC
>CALHBZ010000290.1 GCA_937930605.1 Streptococcus oralis | reverse complement strand
ATTCCCTCAATGCAGCCCTAACGAGCGACTCAGCTCGCGCCAAACTGTCACAGGAAGTGCTACAAACTTTGGCGGCTGAAAATGCCGATATTATCGCTATCCAAGAAACCAAACTATCTGCCAAGGGTCCTACTAAAAAACATCTGGAAGTTCTTGAAGAACTCTTCCCAGGCTACGAAAATACGTGGCGTTCTTCCCAAGAACCTGCCCGCAAAGGCTATGCTGGAACCATGTTTCTTTATAAGAAAGAACTCACACCGACTATCAGCTTCCCAGAGATTGGTGCTCCTTCTACCATGGACTTGGAAGGCCGCATCATCACCTTGGAATTTGATGCATTTTTCGTAACGCAAGTTTACACTCCAAACGCTGGCGATGGTTTGAAACGTTTGGAAGAGCGTCAAGTCTGGGACGTGAAATATGCTGAGTATCTAGCTGAGTTAGACAAAGAAAAACCAGTCCTCGCAACTGGCGACTACAACGTAGCCCACAAGGAAATCGACCTTGCAAACCCTGCCAGCAACCGCCGTTCACCTGGATTTACAGACGAGGAACGTGCTGGCTTTACCAACCTCTTGGCAACTGGATTTACAGACACCTTCCGTCATCTTCACGGCGATGTCCCAGAACGTTACACATGGTGGGCGCAACGCAGCAAAACTTCCAAAATCAACAATACAGGCTGGAGAATCGACTACTGGCTCACCAGTAACCGCGTCGCTGACAAGGTGACCAAGTCAGACATGATTGACTCAGGAGCTCGTCAAGACCATACGCCCATTGTATTGGAAATTGAACTTTAAGGATTTTCACGATGAACTACAATGCAGTTATTCCCGAGTTTATGGTATCGAATATCGAACAGTCTCGTTCCTTCTACTGCGATTTGCTCGGTTTTAGGATCGAATACGAGCGTCCAGAAGAAAAATTTCTCTTTCTTTCTCTTGAAGAGTGTCAGCTAATGCTAGAGGAAGGAACCCCTGAGGAACTGGCTAACCTTACCTACCCTTTTGGAAAAGGTGTCAACCTATCCTTTGGCATAAAGGATGTCCCTAAACTTTATCAAAAAGTAATCGAAGCCAACTATCCTATTTATCGTCCTTTGACTAAGAGAACATTTCGTGTTGGGGATCACTATATCTATCCTCACGAATTTGCAGTTTTGGATCCAGATGGCTATTTTTTAAGATTTAGCGAATAGAAGAATAAAAGGCTACAATACTTTCTAGCGTTGCAGCTTTTTATTCGTTCGCTTTTTTTATCTAAACCCTAACAAAGTATTTGATTTCTAAAGCTAGTTGGTGTAAAATAATGACATTAACGTTATCGCGTTTGATAATGGTAGCATTTTACTTGTTTATGTCGTGAATTGGCACGACGTTTCTACAAGGTGCCGTAACACCTAACAATGAGTAAGTCTGTTGAGGGTATGTTTTTAGACATACCTATTTTGAGGGCTTGCTTATCTGTTAAGTAGGTCCTTTTTTCTAGCCCTTTTTGAGATGATAAAGGCGATAGAAAAACACAAAAGAGTTTAGACTTTAGGAGGTCTTATGAAATTATTAGAAGAGCGCATCCTTCAGGATGGGCATATCTTGGGTGACAACATCCTCAAGGTAGATTCCTTTCTAACCCATCAAGTTGACTATCGTTTGATGCGAGAGATTGGTAAGGTTTTTGCGGACAAATTCGCAACTGCTGGCATTACCAAGGTTGTGACCATTGAAGCGTCGGGCATTGCCCCTGCTGTTTTTACAGCTGAAGCCTTAGGTGTTCCCATGATTTTCGCAAAGAAAGCTAAAAACATCACCATGAACGAAGGAATCTTAACTGCCGAAGTCTACTCCTTTACCAAGCAGGTGACCAGCACGGTTTCCATCGCTGGAAAATTCCTCTCACCTGAGGACAAGGTCTTGATTATCGATGATTTCCTAGCCAATGGACAAGCTGCCAAAGGCTTGATCCAAATCATCGAACAGGCCGGAGCAAAAGTCAAAGCCATTGGTATCGTGATTGAAAAATCCTTCCAGGATGGTCGTGATTTGCTCGAGAAAGCTGGCTATCCAGTCCTATCACTCGCTCGCTTGGATCGTTTTGAAAACGGTCAAGTCGTATTTAAGGAGGCAGATCTCTAATGCAACAACAAGAAAAACACTCGCAAGCCGCGGTTCTAGGGCTTCAGCATCTTCTCGCAATGTACTCAGGCTCTATCCTGGTTCCTATCATGATTGCGACAGCCCTTGGTTATTCAGCTGAGCAGTTGACTTACCTGATTTCTACAGATATCTTCATGTGTGGGGTGGCAACCTTCCTCCAACTCCAACTCAACAAATACTTTGGGATTGGACTACCAGTCGTTCTCGGAGTGGCCTTCCAGTCAGTCGCTCCCTTGATTATGATTGGGCAAAGCCACGGTAGTGGGGCTATGTTTGGTGCCCTTATCGTATCAGGTATTTACGTGGTTTTGATTTCAGGCATTTTTTCAAAAGTAGCCAATCTCTTCCCCTCTATCGTAACAGGCTCTGTTATTACGACCATCGGACTAACCTTGATTCCTGTCGCTATCGGAAATATGGGAAATAACGTTCCAGAGCCAACTGGTCAAAGCCTCTTGCTTGCTGCTATCACTGTTTTGATTATCCTCTTGATTAACATCTTTACCAAAGGATTTATCAAGTCCATCTCTATTTTGATTGGCTTGGTTGTTGGAACTGCTATTGCTGCTAGCATGGGCTTGGTTGACTTCTCTCCAGTTGCAGCAGCACCGCTTGTTCATGTCCCAACTCCCCTCTACTTTGGTACACCGACTTTTGAAATCTCCTCTATTGTCATGATGTGTATCATCGCAACGGTGTCTATGGTTGAGTCTACTGGTGTTTACCTAGCCTTGTCAGATATCACAAAGGATCCAATCGACAGCACGCGCCTTCGCAATGGTTACCGCGCAGAAGGCTTGGCCGTACTTCTCGGAGGAATTTTTAACACCTTCCCTTACACAGGATTTTCACAAAACGTTGGCTTGGTCAAATTGTCTGGTATCAAGACCCGTCTGCCAATCTACTACGCAGCTGGTTTCCTAGTCCTCCTTGGACTCCTACCTAAGTTTGGCGCCCTTGCCCAAATCATTCCAAGTCCTGTCCTTGGTGGTGCCATGCTAGTCATGTTTGGTTTTGTTTCCCTTCAAGGTATGCAAATCCTAGCCCGCGTTGACTTTGCTAACAATGAACACAACTTCCTTATCGCAGCTGTTTCAATCGCTGCTGGTGTAGGTCTAAATAACAGTAATCTATTTGTCAGCATGCCAACAGCCTTCCAAATGTTCTTCTCAAACGGAATCGTCGTAGCCAGCCTACTCGCCATTGTACTCAATGCCGTATTAAATCGGAAAAAGAAATAAGAAAAAAGAGGTGGGAACCTCTTTTTTGTGTGACAAAATAAAAACATCTACTCATATATACTAGTCTCATAGTCCTGAAAATCATCTGCATCAAGAACAATTTCACAACTCTTATACTTTTCTCTTACAATACGTTCAGCTTCATCTGGATTTTCAGCCTCTATACTCACTAAACGGGTTAGAGTTTCAGTAATTTCTATAGTATACTTTTTCATCTTAAGTTTCTCTCCAATAACTCACTTATTAGCAATAATCTATGTTTTGGGCTTTCCAACCACTCTGGTAATTCATCTCCATATTCCCAGCTATATTTTTTATTCAATAAAGAAAGTTGTTTCTCATCACCAAACTCCATATTTTCAGATAACCACCTCACACAATCAGGGTCTGATAAAGTATAAACCATTACACATAAGTTTTCATAATTACTCTCTGTTTCATAATCAGGCCAGATGACTTTTAAGAAATCATACACCTCTTCTGATGCAACAAGTTGTTTCGTTTTCATAATTTCCGATACTTTCCTCTACCTTTAAATTCTATTATTTCTTTGTCTCTTAATATTTGAAGCTGTTGCCTAATCTTTTCTTTGATATGATTGTTCTTAACAAAGATATTTTTTAGGTCACTTTCAAAACGATACATATCTTCAAGGGTAAATTCTGAACCCTCTATCTTATCTATACAATTTAGAATTTCTATTGTCCAACCTCTTACTGAAAGAGAGTTCTTCCTTAAAAATAAACTTTGCTTAAATTCTTTTATAACTTTTTCTGGATCTCTAACTTGTCCATTTTTCACAAGAAATATTCTTCCTGTAGAAGGTACTTGTGATAAATCAATGTTACAACCAATCCAACCTGCTCGTCTAGCAGTTGGAGCAAGCGGCTTCCTTTGAATAATTGATTTCGGTGTAACAAATTGCTTTGGAAGAACCAGAAAATTATTTACCTCAAAATTTTTTGTATAAGTTAAAAAAAAGAAATTAGGATTATTATCTGCCTGAACACGCTCCATCATCGTTGCATAAGCACCATCATTGATTGTTGATGAAAAATTTCCTTTTTTGCTCTTTAGTTCAAACTCCTCACTACAATGATTACAGTAAAAATCTGCTACAGGCCGATTATTTTCAAAATGATTTAAGGGATTGTTCCCACAATTAGGGCAATAAGACTGACGATAAACCCAATCCTCCGTTAAGATACGTGCCTTTTGGCTATTACTTTTATAGGTTTCTACTAATTCTAAATTAAAGTGTAATTCCATTTAAAAATTCCTCACTAATATGAGAATTCACTCGATATAAGCAATTAAAATCTACTATAACTAGTATACCACAATATGTACCTATTACATTTGTATTTCATCACTCTCTTTTATATTTCCTTCTAACATATCTCATAAATTAAAAATGAGTGAGATAAATTTATCCCACTCACCTTTCTTTATATCCTTACCTGTCTTTCTTCTGACCGCTGGCCTGTGACAAACATGGTAAAGGTTGCCTTACAGACATTTTTACCCTCTTGATTGGTGATAGTAACATCCACCACACAGGTTGTGCGACCTTGATGGACACATTCTCCTTTAATGGTCAGCACATCGTCGAGTTTTCCTGCCTTGAGATAGTTGATAGAGGACTGGAGTGTCACTCCATCTAGTCCCAGTGAGATGACCACCAACCCGCTGATCTGGTCGCAAAGGGTAAAGAGATAGCCGCCATGGGCATTGCCATAGTAGTTGAGCGAAGAATCCACTACTTTTGTCGTCACTACAACCTGACCATCTCTCATTTTTTCAATTTCGTAATTTTCAAAGGCAGATATAGCGTCAAAGTGAAAATCTTTCATCGTTTCCTCCTGATATTTCAAACGACACTATGATACTACTTTTTATAGGACTGTGCAAGGAGAAAGCTCCTAGTCTGGTAAAATTCCGACCTGCTCTACAAAGCGCATAAAGGCTGTCTGTCCTTGTTCCGTTTGCTTGTAAACTCCTGCGTCCTCCAGAACACGTGCAAAGATAGTACCTACAGAGTCCTTGACGATTTCAAGGGCTTTTTCTTTAACCGTTAGGTCTGGATGTTGGGCTTTGAGTTGGTCTGCCCATTCCTGATGATAAGCGGCAACTGTATCAGCTTCTCCGACAAGATAGGCTGCTACTTGCTCAACTTCTGCTTTCAGGCGTGGTGGCAGGATAGCCAAGCCCATGACCTCAATCAAGCCGATATTTTCCTTCTTGATATGTTGGACATCCTTGTGGGGATGATAGATGCCATCAGGATGTTCTAGCGATGTTTGATTGTCCCGCAAGACCAAGTCCAACTCAAACTGTCCATCACGCGTACGCGCAATCGGTGTGATAGTGTGATGCGGTGTCCCGTCTGTCTCTGCTAAAATCTGCACTGCAGGATCTGAATACTGACGCCATTCCTGCAAAATCTTGTCAGCCAAGTTGATCAAATCCTCTTTGGAATCCGAAGTCAAACGCAACACTGACATAGGCCACTTGACAATCCCAGCTTTGACCTGCTCAAAACCAGTAAAAGTGAGAGTCTTTTGCAGAGGAGCCAATTCCATAGGAAATACGTGACGGCCTCCCTGATAGTGGTCATGAGTTAGAATAGAACCCCCCACAATCGGTAGGTCGGCATTTGAGCCTGCAAAATAGCCTGGAAACTGGTCTACAATAACCAACAAACGCTCAAAGCTCTGCCGACTAATGGCCATGGGACGATGTTGACCATCTAAGAAAATACAGTGCTCATTAAAGTAAGCATAGGGCGAATACTGGAAGCCCCACTCCTGACCCGCCATTTCAAAACGGATAATACGGTGATTGCTACGAGCTGGATGGTTGACCCGACCATGGTATCCTTCATTCTCTAGACAAAGTTGACACTGAGGATAATTGCTGGCTTGTACTAACTTGGCTGCCGCAATCTCTTTGGGATCCTTTTCAGGCTTAGAGAGATTAATCGTAATTTCAAGCTCACCGTAATCAGATGGAACACGATAGGCAATATTTTTAGCAATGGCCTTGAGTTTGATGTAGTCATTTTTCTGACTGAGTTGGTAAAAATCCTTTATCGATTGTTCAGGAGATTGGGCATAGGTTGCCCAGAAGTCACGATTGACCTGACTTGGACAAGGCGTTACCAAGTCCATTAGTTCAGCACCGAGGATTTCACGCGCGGCCTGACTATCCTCAATCGTCTCTAATCGAACCGCTTCCTCAACCAACTGGTCTTTGAGGTCAATCAATTTATCTAGATCCGTCTCAACTTCCAAAACACCTTCGCCCACTCGTGCCAAAATACGATTGGTCAGGTAGATTCGATCCATTTCCTCAAATGAACTTGCAGAAATGACGTGGGTTACAAATTTATCTACTAAGGTCACTATAGAGCCTCCTTTTGACTAGTCAAGGACGCGAGTGCCACCTGCAACTTCAGCGATATAGAAGCTTGGAGCGTATCCAACTACTTCCTCGTAGTGCTTGCCTACAGCTTCCTTAAAGGCCTCAACAGTATCTTTTTGCACTAAGGCAATGGCACATCCGCCAAAACCTGCTCCTGTCATACGAGCACCGAGAACACCTTCTTGATCCCAAGCTGTGTGAACAAGAGTATCCAATTCCAAGCCAGTTACTTCATAGTCATGTTCTAGAGAAACGTGTGACGCATTCATCAAGCGACCAAATGTTTCCAAATCACCTGCTTGAAGGGCTGCTTGTGCTTTAAGGGTACGTTGGTTTTCAAGAACGGCATGACGAGCACGTTTCAAACGATTTTCGTCTTTGATGAGGTAGCTGTATTGGTCAAAGACCCACTCGTCTAGTTCACCCAAGGTCTGAATATCCAAGGCAACTTGCAGTTCGTCCACTGCTTTTTCACATTCAGCACGGCGCTCATTGTATTTAGAATCCGCTAGTTCACGGCGTTTGTTGGTATTCATGATGACAACGACATTGTCCTTTAAATCAAGTGGCACCAAGTCGTACTCTAGAGTGTTGGTATCTAGGTAAATAGCGCGTTGGTCTGCCCCCATACCGATAGCAAACTGGTCCATGATACCAGAGTTGACTCCGATAAAGTTGTTTTCTGTTTGTTTCCCGATTTTTACCAAATCCAAACGGTCTAATTTTAAATCAAAGAGATGCTCTGCCACGACCCCTGTCAAGAGTTCCAAGGATGCTGATGAAGACAAGCCAGCACCATTTGGGATATTCCCAAAGACATAGAAATCAAAACCTTTGTCAATGACGTGCCCAGCTTCTTGCAAGAAATGGAGAACCCCTTTTGGATAGTTGGTCCAGTTGTGCTCTTTTTCAAACTTGAGGTCCGCAAGAGGCACTTCGATAATGCCCTTATCTTCAAAGTTGGCTGAATAGAAACGCAAGACTTGGTCGTCACGTTTGCGAGCCGCCCCATAAGTTCCCAAGGAAATTGCAGCAGGAAAAACGTGACCGCCATTATAGTCCGTGTGTTCACCAATCAAATTGATACGGCCTGGTGAAAAGAAAGTTTGGTCTGCTTCTTGACCAAAAACAGCAAGAAAATCTTTACGAAGGGCTTCAGCAGTAAGATGTTGTGTCATATGAATTCTCCTTTGACTGTCCGTTAACTCATCTTAACGTGTAATCGTTTTCTTCTATTGTATCCAAGGGATTTCCCAAGGTCAATCCTTTTTACTAAAGTTTTACTAAACAATCGGTAAAAAGAAGAAAAATATGATATACTAACCTAAAAGGAGGAGGATTTATGGCTACCTTAAAAGACATTGCACAGCTAGCCTCTGTCTCTATCGCGACCGTATCTCGTGTCCTCAATCGCGACCAGAGCCTATCTGTCACCGAAGAAACCAGACACCGTATTTTAACTGTCGCTGAAGAACTGGGCTATACCAAGCACCTCAAGACAGGCGAATCCCACAAACCCAAGCAAAAGATTGCCATTATCCAATGGGTCAGCGAGCAGGGGGAGCTGGATGACCTCTACTACTACCAGATTCGTCTCGGTATTGAAAAAAGAGCCCAAGAGTTGGACTATGATATCTTGCGCTATTTTAACGACCATCCTTTTACTCTGAGCGAGGAAGTGATTGGGATTCTCTGTATTGGAAAGTTCAGTCGAGCACAGATTTCTGCCTTTGAAGAATACCAAAAACCCCTAGTCTTTATAGACAGCGATACCCTCTCACTAGGTCATACCTGTATTATTACTGACTTTTACACTGCTGTAAAACAAGTTGTAGACCACTTCCTCAGCCAAGGGCTTGATCGTATCGGGATTCTCACTGGACTTGAAGAAACAACCGACCAAGAAGAAATCATTCAGGATAAACGCCTAGAACATTTTAAAAACTATTCTCTATCAAAAGGTATCTACCATGATAAACTGGTCTTTCAAGGTAGCTTTACTGCCCAATCTGGCTATGACTTGATGAAGGAGGCCATTCACAAGCTAGGTGATCAACTCCCTCCAGCATTTTTCGCAGCCAGCGATAGTTTAGCCATCGGTGCCCTCCGTGCCCTTCAAGAAGCTGGAATTAGCTTACCAGATCGTGTCAGTCTCATTTCTTTTAACGATACTAGCCTGACTAAGCAGGTCTATCCTCCCCTATCTAGCATCACAGTATATACTGAGGAGATGGGCCGAGCAGGTATGGACATTCTAAACAAGGAAGTCCTTCATGGACGAAAAATTCCTAGCCTAACTATGCTGGGAACTAGACTGACTCTGAGAGAAAGTACACGAAATACTAGTAAATTCTAAGCCCTATTAAACATAAATCCTCATGAAAAGTTGTTAGACTCCTCATGAGGATTTTTTTCTAATCCATCACAATCATTGCCTTAATTGTCTTACGCTCATCCATATCTTTATAGGCTTGGTCAATGTCTTCCAATTTATAACTTGAAGTAAAGACACGACCTGGATTGATATCACCATCAAGGACGGCTTTTAGTAAGAATTGCTTATCGTATGTTGTGACAGAAGCTGGGCCACCACCGATTATTGTATTTTGACCAAAGGTTGAGCCAATGGCTCGATTTTCATAGTGCGGTACACCAACAAATCCCATGCGCCCTCCATTATGGAGAACACCAAGCGCTTGATCAACCGCTGCTTCTGTTCCAACACATTCAAGTGCTGCATCTGCTCCACCACCGAGGATTTCACGCACCTTAGCAATACCTTCTTGACCTCGCTCAGATACAACAGCTGTCGCACCCGACTCCAGAGCCATCTTTTGACGATCTTCATGACGACTCATAAGGATAATTTGCGATGCTCCACGCATTTTAGCTGCGATAACAGCACATTGACCAACAGCCCCATCACCAATGACCACAACCTTATCCCCTTTTTGAACATTTGCAACACGCGCCGCATGATAGCCTGTCGGCATAACATCTGCAAGAGTCAAGAGGGACTTTAGCATGCCTTCTGTATAGTCAGAAGGTTGTCCAGGGATTTTAACCAGTGCCCAGTTGGCATAGTGGAAACGGATATACTCAGCCTGGACACCACCTGACCAGTTGTTACCAGGATGATTATCACACGAACCATCAAAACCAGCACGACAAGCATCACACTGACCACAACCATGTGTGAAAGGGGCAATGACAAAATCGCCAGGTTTAACGGTCGTCACTGCATCACCAATTGCCTCAACGATACCAATCGCTTCGTGCCCGCTATTCTGATGCCCTGCTTCAATATCCGGATTGCGATAGCTCCACAGATCAGAGCCACAGACACAAGTCCGAACGATCCGAATAATGGCATCGTCTGCCTCAATGATTTGCGGATGCTCCACTTCAACAAGACCAACCTGACCAGCTTTTGTATAAACTGTTTTCTTCATAGAATCACTCCTTTTCTATTAGTTTCTCACTTTTATTGTACACTTTTTGTCAAGCTTTCGCTCGTATCAATCATTATTAACGGCGATAAGGCACTGGTTTAGTCCAATATAGTCTTTTCTTCTCGAAATTTAAGTTTTATAAGGAGAGATTTTTCGATTACGTTTTTAATAGTTTCCAGCCAATAGAAAAAGGTGAATAAAGAAGTAGGCTTTTATCCACCTTTTTGCGGTTTAGTTGTTATTCGCTACGAAGCGATTCGACTGGGTCTTTCTTGGCGGCGATGCGTGAAGGGATTAGACCGGCTAACATGGTAAGGACAATCGAAATACCGATAAGGATTAGAGCTACTTCTATTGGTAATTGCGCTACATTTCCCACATTTGTCATTTTAGCAACAATCGCATTGATTGGAAATGTCGCAAGGAGAGTAACCGCGATACCGAGCACCCCAGAGATGAATCCTTCGATGGCTGTTTCAGCAGTGAAAATACGACGAATATCTTTCTTCGAAGCCCCCATTGCACGTAGGATTCCGATTTCTTTTGTACGTTCGAGAACTGAAATGTACGTGATAATCGAAATCATTATAGAAGATACAATGAGTGAGATGGCCACAAAGCCAACGAGCACAGTTGTCACTACGCCAACCAATGTCGTAATTGAAGACATGATAGTTTGGATATCATCTGAATAAGCGAGTACCTTATCGTCTTCTCCAGCTTCTTTTTTCGCCGTGTTATAGGCGTTTATGAATTCTTTTAAGTCTTGTTTTTGTTGGAACGAAGAGGTGTAGAGCTCAATGGCAGCTGGTTTGGATTTGTTGATGACGCCCATTTTTGCGAGGTTTTCCTCGTAAGTTGAAGCCAAGTTGTCGTTATATTGTTGGACATACTGCGCCTGTTCTTCAGGCGTCATTTTAGCCAACTGAATTTTTTCTTCTTCGGTTAAATTCTCCGAACTGAATGGTTTAGGATCTTTGGCAAAGTCTTTACCCGTAAATACATTTAGATTTTGATTGGCTTCCTGTTCCTTAACGATATCACTATTTTGAATGTGTTCGGAAGTGTAATCAATAAGGGTGCTTGTGTAGGCGATTCCTCCTGAAGGAGCATTCACGCTTGAACTTGTGCCGTCTTTTTGGCGAAGGACACCCACAATTTTAAGTTCGAGCCCATTCTCGATTTGAGTTTTCATATAAGAAGCATCTGCAATCTTATTGACCCATAAGTTATTTTCTTTCACAAAACGGTTTGTATTGACAACTGCTTTGAAAGTTTTTCCGATAAAGTCACTATATTGATACGTTTGAGAAGAGAGTTCGTCGAGCTTCTTCGTATCGTTCAATTCACTGGGATCTTTGATATGCAAACTATAGAGCAACAAGTCGCTAATTTGATTGTTTTCATCTACGATAAGGACGATCTCGGACTTATCTTGTGGGAAGCGTCCTTCCAACACGTCGTACTTGCTTTCTAACATTGAAGAATCACTAGAAAGTTCACTCCAGTAGTTGAGGTTTTGTAAGTATCCCTTCATCGTTTGATTCGCTGTTTCTACTTCATCAGCTAAGGTTGAAGGCAGAATACTTTTGGGTCCGTTGGAAGTATCACTTGCATAGATAAACGGTTGTAAATTGTATCGGTAACGAATGTCTTTTGTGAGAGATTCGACCTTCGAAGCATGTTCCTCCAAGTAAGTCTTAAAGGAAGCTAGGTCGTTCTTTCCGATTTGTTTTTTCAATAAATTCGTTAAAATCGTATTGATACCGAGCTCATGATTATCCTTGTAAGGCTTCTCGCTCAAATCTGGAGAGGTCGCCAACAAGTTGCTCTGGTTCTGCTCGCTAATCGTCAGTGGAAGAGAGACGAGAGTATCTTCCTGCACCTTTTTAACGTAATCACTCACACCATTGGAAAGGGCTAAGATAAGAGCAATCCCGATAATTCCAATAGAACCCGCAAAAGCTGTTAGTAAGGTACGACCTTTCTTCGTCAATAGGTTATTAAAGGAAAGTACAAGGGCGGTTATAAAGCTCATCTTCGTCTTCGTGAACTGGATGTCGACTTGCTTTGTCTCCTCTGTTGGTTCGCATGGGTTTGAGTCGCTCAAGATGTTTCCATCTAATACTTGTACGATACGTGTGGAGTACTTCTGTGCCAGCTCTGGGTTATGCGTCACCATGATAACTAAACGTTCCTTGGCGATGTCTTTTAATAAATCCATGATTTGAACAGAAGTCTCAGAATCGAGCGCTCCTGTCGGTTCGTCGGCTAAAACGACTTTGGGATCATTAACAAGAGCACGCGCAATCGCGATTCGTTGCATTTGTCCCCCAGACATTTGACTTGGTTTCTTATATAAATGGTCTTTTAGGCCTACGCGTTCGAGCACTTCGATAGCACGTTTCTTACGTTCTGCTTTTGAAACACCCGAAAGAGTCATTGCAATTTCTACGTTAGAGAGTGCAGTTTGGTGCCCGATGAGATTATAAGACTGAAAGACGAAACCGATGGTGTGGTTTCTGTAGCTATCCCAATCGCGGTCTTTAAATTGCTTTGTTGATTTTCCTTGGATGAGTAAATCACCAGATGTGTATTGGTCGAGTCCCCCGATGATATTTAATAGGGTGGTTTTCCCAGAACCCGATTGCCCAAGAATGGAGACAAACTCATTCTCACGGAAGCAAATCGAAATATCCTTTAGCGCGTGGAACTCTTGATCGCCCGTATGATAGACTTTTGAAATGTGTTGTAGCTGTAACATCGCCTATCTCCTTTCAGTGATATAGGTAGTCTATCACAATTTCATAATGGAGTAAAGATGTTACATTTACAATTCATCAAAAATAATCAACAAATGGAAAATCGACTTCTTATGAATGATGATGTCCATGACTTTGACCTACTCCCAACTCCTCAATTTTTCGCTTATGGGTTTGGTGACTTGCTAGGTTTGCATCCACCTCAATGGTGACATTTTGAAAGTCATAATCTTTGAGTAAATTACGAATGGATTCTTTACAATACTCTATATGTTCAATCTCTTCTAGGCAAACATGAACAATGGCATTTTTTTCCAAACCATCCATAGTCCAGAGATTGAGCGGATTAACACTGACCACATGGTCCAATTGCTCCAAGTCATTCTTCACTTGTTTGATATCTACTCCTTCAGGCACAGCATCCAAGAAAATCTTGAGAGCGCTCCAAAAGCGAGGAAGGGCTTTTGTTAGAATGAAGATGGAAATGACAAGAGATAAGAGCGGATCAAGGATATACCAATCTGTAAATTGGAGGATAATGGCCATTAGAATGACAGCCAACCAACCAAGAGTATCTTCCAAAAAATGCAGACTCAGAATTGACTCGTTCTTTGTCTTTCCCTTACGAACTACTAGACTAGCTAGCACATTGATACTGACTGCAATGATTCCTAGCCAGAGGACGCCTTCCTCATTGACAGGTTGAGGGTGAACTATCTTTGTGATATTTTCCAATATCACTAGGACAGATCCTATCATAAGAATCACAGCCGTTAGGATGGCCCCTAAAAGACTGAAACGCTTGTAACCCAAGGTGTACTGCCCGTCTTCTTCTCGGTTTGAGATTGTTTCTAAAAGGGCTGATATGCCAATGGCTATAGCATCTCCTAAGTCATGAACAGAATCAGCAAGAACAGCACTTGAACCAAAGATTCCTCCTGCGATAAACTCAACAATAGCATAACTTAAATTTAAGAAAAAAGCTAACCAGATTAATGTTTTAGAGTTCATTTCTCTCCCTCCTTTGGTATAATGGGTATATACATACTTCTTTCATTTGTATTATCTAATAAAATCCAAAGAAAGGATAGAAGCAAATTGTCAGTCTTATTCAGTTCTGAACAGTTTGTCCCAAGTGTCTATATGCTAAAAAGAGACCGTCGAGTCAACAAGACAAAAAAAGCTATCTATCAAGCTTTTTTACAACTTTTGAACGACAAGGGCTATGATGCTACTACTGTCCAAGATATCATTGACTTGGCAGATGTTGGACGCTCGACCTTTTACTGTCACTACGAGAGCAAGGAACTGCTTTTAGATGAACTCTGTCGCTACCTCTTTCATCATCTCTTTGAAAGGGAAGAACACTTAACTACCGAAGACTACCTCGCACATATCTTTTTACATTTTCAGAAAAACCAGGACCATGTCACCAGTCTTCTTTTTTCAAAAAATGACTACTTTCTCCGCCAACTACACAAGGAGCTCGAACACCATGTTTACCCCATGGTGGCAGATGACTTGCAAGAAGCCTATCCAACTATTCCATGCTCCTACCTCCAGCATTTTGTTGTGACGAACTTTATCGAGACTCTAACCTGGTGGCTTAAAAAAGGACAAACCTATACAGAAGACCAAGTGGTAAGATTTTACCTTGAGGTAATGGAGATGACCTATACAACTCCGCTTGATATCTAAGTCTGTAACTCAGAAAGGAACCAACTATGTTAACTTCGATGATTTTAGGGATATTAACAATCGTACTAGCTCTTGCCTTCTCGCTCCTTCACCTTGCTGCTGCTTTTTCAGCTATGAAACAAAAGGACTACAGTCTGGGAAACAAGTGCATCTTGGTCGGCAGTTGCCTCACTTCTCTGGCTCTGGCCATCTTTTACTTCGTCCCACTTGCAACCATTCTTCTGTGGACTATGGGTGCGAGTATTGTCTGCTATGGAGCCTACTGGAACGGCCAACAGACAGAAAGTCAACATATATCGCACCACATCATTCGTATAACGAGCGCTATCGTTATTACGGTATTGCTCATTTTGCTCTAACACAAAAAAAGGATCTTCTGATCCTTTTTTATTTTTAAGCGCTTTTTGCTGCCTTGCTCCATTGATACCAACCAACTAGACTGTTAATGAGATAAATCAAGTATTTCCCTTGGATTTGCAGGCTTTCTCCCCACCAGAGATAGATTGAAAAGACA
>CALHBZ010000289.1 GCA_937930605.1 Streptococcus oralis | reverse complement strand
GGCTATTGATTTGTTCCTTGAGATCACCTATCTCATCCTTAGAATCCACGCGCAATCGCACTTGGGCATCCAAATCCATCATCCGACGGGTCACCCGTTTGATTTCCAAAATCGGTGCAACAATGGTCCGAGCATAGATGTAGGCCACCAAGAGGGAAATCAGGAAGGATGCTAGCAAGGTATAAGGAAGAAATTGGAGACTAATCTGCTCTGCTTCCTTTTGCAAGTCCATGGACGCTAGAAATTGGAGAGTCATAGTGCTACCATCTTGCGTTTTCACCTCACGCTCCTCAATAAAAAGGGAAGTAGTCTGACGGTCCGTATCCAGAGGAAGATTGTCCTTGACTTCTAACTTGTCCTCGGTCATTTCTCCCTTGACAGCTCCTTTGATATCACTGCTCTGGGAATACAAATCCAACACTTGCTCGATGCTTTGCCTATCTTTTCCATCTAGGGATTGGGCAATAGCTGTCGCTTTCTGACCTATGGTTTCCTGACGATGGCTCAGATAAGTCGAGGGAAAGAGAAAATAAATGGCTAAATGAAGACAAATAACCAGAACACTAAAAATCGAGAAGGTATAGATAAATATCTTTGTAAACAAACCTGTTCGTTTCATTTTCGCTCCAATTTATAACCAACATTGCGCACAGTGAGGATGCAATCCAAGTCTAGCTTTTTGCGTAGTTCTTTGATATAAACATCAATAACACGGTCAAAGGGGACCTCATCTGTAGCCTTCCAGACAGCATCGATTATCTGAGAACGAGTCAAGGCTCGGCCTTCATTTTTCACCAGATAGTCCAGAATTTCCAACTCTTTGGCATTGATGGCCACTTCTTGACCTGCGAGGCTTGCACTGTAACTCTCAAAATCCACCTTGGTATCCTTATAGGAGAAGACTCGTCCCGTATCGTAGTAGCGCTTGAAGATCGCATCTACCCTCACTTTTAAGAGGGAGAGGGAGAAGGGTTTTTCCAGATAGCCATCTGCTAGAGAAGCAAAAGCACTCATCTTGTATTCCTCATCTTGAAAGGCGGTCAGCATCAAGACAGGAACCTGACTGGTTTTACGAATCTCCACTAGGACTTCTAGACCATTGAGCTTGGGCATCTGGATATCCAGTAAAACCAGGGCCACCTCATAGCTGGAAAATTTTTCTAGAGCTTCCTGACCGTCTGCTGCCTCAATGGTTTCATAACCACAATCGGTCAAATAGTCACTGATTCCCTCACGGATCATCTCTTCATCTTCTACAATTAAAATTTTCATAGAAAAAACGTTTCACATTCCTTTAAATTTCTTGTAAATCTTCTCTGTTTCATCCTGAAAGGAAGAGGCCTTATCAAGACAAAACAGATAAAAATGCTACCTATATTATACCCCATTTAGGGGAGAATAGGTAGCAAGTTTTTTATTCGCTATCGAGCAAGAGCTCTTTTGGTTGTTTTCTGAGAAGATTGCTTGAAGCAAGCGCCATAACGAGAACCACTAGAACCAAGGCAAGGACAAAGACGATGAAAAAGTCTGATATCTGAATAGAAATGTCTAGGCTCGACAAGGTCTTGCTAAAGCCGTCTACTTCTGCACCACCACCAAGGTTAGAGGCTTGAGCAGCCTTGCTGGCTTGCTTGGCAACACCTGAAGTGACATTGGCAAGAACAGTATTTCCGATGGCACGGGCTGTGTAGTTGGCTAGGAAGTAAGCAGAAACAAGAGCAGGGATGGCGATCAAGATAGATTCAGTGATGAATTGCCCCAAGATACTTGCCTGCTTGAGACCGATAGAGAGGAGAATTCCCACTTCCTTGCGACGGGCATTGATCCAAAGACTGAGCAAGAGTGCAAGGAGAAGAACTGAGAAGCTCAAGCTACCCCAGAAGAGGAGGTTGGCCATCTTGTACATACCAGAGATGGATTGCTCTAGAGCTGGGTAGTTAGAGGAGCTCTTCACAAGTGTGTAGCTCTTCCAGTTGATACCACTGATACCATTCAACTCTTTCATGACGTCATCCAAGTTCTTGTCTGCTGTTACAAAGAAGGTTGCGTCCCCATAAATAGCTGTGTCTTCTGTGTATCCATAAAGTTTTGCAGCAGTGTGAATGTCTGTGATAGCTGTGTTTTCATAGAGTTCTTGTGAGTAGGTTACTGCTGACTTATTGTGACCATCAAAGAGTCCCTTGATTGTCACTTCGACTGTTTCCTTGGCACCTTTTTCATTGTCTGCATCGTAGATATTGGAGTCTAATTTGACCTTATCTCCGACTTTCCAGCCGTGTTTGGCTGCCAAGTCCTTGTGCATGAGGATCTTGTCTTTGTCGTCGTTGGTTAGGTGCTCACCTTCAACCAGCTTATATGAGCCAGAGACAAACTTGTCTTCTTTAGAGGAGTCATTGACACCTGTAATCATCAAACTGCTTCCAAACCGTTTGGCACGGTCTGCAGTGAGATTTTTCTTGGTTTCTGGCGTTTCGATGAGGTCGTATCCAGTCAAATCTCCGATAGCGTTGATGCGTTTAACATAAGACTCGATGGCCTTGTTTTCGGTGATTTTTTTGATATCCTCACCCTTGATATTCCCAGAACCACGTGGCGTCCCTTGATTGACGCGACGATTGATTTGCATGGAGAAGCTATTGGTGATATTTTTAAAAGTCTCCTGAGAAGCCTTGGCAGTAGCTCCCTTGATCGACAAGCCGACCAAACTCAAGCTCGCCATGAGGAGAATAATCAGGAAGATAACAATCGATTTGAAAAACTTCCTTGTAACATAGGCAAATGCGTTGTGTAACATAGGTTCCCTTTCTAGATTTGATTTCATAATGCTATCAAAACAAGCTCATCTTATTTTGTAGTATTGCGAGTTTCAGTAAGTTTCTTATTCTTCAATTCAAGTGTAATATCTGATGCTTGTGCCACTTCTTTACTGTGAGTGACGACGATCACACATTTACCTGTTTTCTCGGCAAGTGACTTGAGCAGTTCGATAATATCTCCAGCAGTTTTAGGATCCAGATTTCCTGTTGGCTCATCAGCTAGAATAACTGGAGCTTCTGAGACTAAACTGCGAGCGATGGCTACACGTTGCTGTTGACCACCTGATAACTGGAGAACGTTCCGCTTGATCTGACTTTCATCCAAACCAAGTTCAAGAAGTGTATCCTTGCTTGCCTTTTTGTTGACCAAGCGGATATTTTCCAGCGGAGAAAGATAATCTATCAAGTTATAATTTTGAAAGACCAGGGAAATATGGTGCATGCGATGGTAAGAATATCCCTTATTCCGAATATCCTCTCCTTGGAAAAGGATAGAACCTTCAACAGGACTATCTAGACCAGCCAGCAGGGACAAGAGAGTGGATTTTCCAGCTCCTGACTCACCAATGATACTATAAAATTTTCCGGGTTCAAAATTATACTTGATCTGATATAAAACTGCCTCAGCAGTGTTTTTATAACGGTAGGTAACATCTTGTAATTGTAATAAAGTCATGATTTCTCCTTCTTAACTAATAGATGATAAAATTTCTTTCGGCGATTTTCTGAATAGAAATACGAAACAAAGGGCTACAGATAAGCAACCAATCAGGAGCAGAAAGACATAGGATTCTGCAAAGGATAGGAGACTGGTTGATAGACCACTTGCTTTGGCCAGCGTGTCCTGTAAGGTTGCCTGATCTCCACTGGCTAGTACAGTTTGGAGTAAATAGGATGTGATGGCGTTTCCTGCAACAAATGCTGGAAGCAAAGCTCCAAGAGATACCAAAACTACCTCTAAACAGAACTGGAGGAAGATCGAACTCTTGCCTTTTCCAAGTGCGAGTAAAATCCCCACTTCGTAGACCCTTTCTCTCAACCAGAGAGACAAGACCAAAATTAAGGCTCCAGCTCCTGCTATCAACATCCCATAAAGGAAGATGGTGAGGAAGGTTTGGAAGGTTGCCACTGAGTCTTTGATTTGTTCAAAGGCCTTATTTTCCTTCTCGACTTGGTAACCTTGACTTTCCAAAGCCAAGTTTTCCACCTGCTTCATGAGTCCGTCCATTTCCTTAGGATTTTCCACATAGAAGCGCGCTGCACTGACCTGCGGTTCACTATTTCCCAGAAGGGTTTGGCTGCTTTCATAGTCTGTAAAGACCTGGTTTTCACTGAAGTCAGAAGATAAGCCTGTGAATTTCTCTTGTTTTTTACCAGAAAAGATGCCGACAATTTCAAATTCAACTGTTTGCCCTTTTCCAGCTTCTGACTGACCAGCATCCAAGCCAATCTTGTCATGAAGCGAAAGACCGTTCTTCTTGGCCAACTCTTCGTGGATGAGGATTTTCTTGGAGTCCCCTTTTTGAAGGTGTCGCCCTTCTTTTATATTGAAAGCCGAACTGGTAAAAGTGACATCCTTGGATGAATCTTCAAGAGCCGTTAAGCTAACCAAGTTCTTGTCTGCAGCTGACAAATCATCACGTTCTACGCTCTGCTCACCACTCACCGCTTCCTTGTCTTTCAGTTTTGCGACCGTCTCAAGTTCAGGAGAGACATTTTCCAGTCCCTTAATCTTGCTCACGGATGCTAGGTCCGACAACTTGAAGGTCTGTCCATTTTCTATCTTTTTGATAGAAAAAGATGTGTTGAGTGATTTGTAAAGATTGCTTTCTACTGTTTTGTTGGACTTCATCAGAGTCAAACAGGCTGAAATTCCGGCCAATAGGACCAATAAAATCAGAAATAAAATAAAACTTCTCAGTCGTTTTCTGCTGACATAAGCCCAAGCTCTTTGGATTGGATTCATTTGTCACCTCCATATTTGTAAGACTATTATAAAATCCAAATATGAAATGTTTATGAAATCGAAAAAAATTTTTGATTTATCTGTTGAAAAAATGAAGAAAGCTAGCAAGAGCTAACTTTCCTCATATTAGAACACGTTTTACCCATCAAAAACCGACTCCATTCTATGATTGATGGTTCTTGATGCCGATAGCTTTCGATATCCAAAATGCCTTCTCTAGTCTTCTTTAGAAAAACAAAAAGAGCTAGCCAAAGCTAACTCTTACCCTATGCGGAGAGAGGGACTTGAACCCTCACGACCTAAAGCGGTCACAGGATCCTTAGTCCTGCGCGTCTGCCAATTCCGCCATCCCCGCGTCGATTACTTTACTAGTATATCAACTTTCAAAATCTTTGTCAACACTTTTTTCAGATTTGTTTGTGTCTAAATTTTTGGGAATAATCAAATATCCTTATAACTCAATAAGAAAGCGAGATTTTTCAGACAAAAAAACTGGAAAAAGTTCCTCACTTTACCCCAGCCCTTGACTATATTGCACTATTTATGCTACAATATTGTTTGACTGATTAAGCAAAGTGTGTGTTTGTCTTAATCGGTGGTGTAGAAGTTGCTGCTTCTACACCTTTTTCGTTTTTATTTACTCTATTATTGTAACACACATTAGGCAAAAAAGCAACTATTTTGTATAAAAACATGACAAAAACACCTCTAAAAAAATCTTTTTTTAGAGGCTTTTGTCTGCCTTTTTGTATTATTTATGCCCTCTTTTTCTGATAACAGCTTTGTGCGGCCTATGGTTAATACGAAATCCTGCACCTAGTCCCGTATCCCTAAATTCTTCATACTCTTGTCTCCAAGATCCAAAAAATAGATTGTATAGCTGATCAATTCGTTCAAGGAGTATCATTCTGGACATAGTAGAAGCCCCTTCGATGGACCAATACATCCCTCGATGTTTCATACGGTAAGTAACCTTTCGGTGCTGACTCTCCATTACTCCGATACCACGTGAGGATAACCCTCTAAGTTTAGGTGGTCTAGTGTCACAGAAATTTCTTAATAATTTCTTACGAAAATTGTAAAAATTATCAAGAGCTTCTTGACTTTCTGTGAGAGATTCAACTGTATCTAGTACGGTCTGAAGCAGGTTCTTCTGATGATTTTTGATGGCCCTAAAAGCAAGATCAAGTAGTGTAGATGGGTACGGCTTCAGGAATCTTTTAAGTTCTTCATTGACATGATAAGCATCCCAGAAATGCTCATGACGTTTAATCCGTAGGACCTTCTTAATTTCTTGAAATATTCTGCGAGAATATCCTTTACCATTGTCCGAGTTAGTGATAAGAAGAGTTCGATCAGTGATTTCAAAATGATTGCAGAGATAGTCTATCAATTCTTCCTTTGCTTGTTCATGGCTTGTATGGATAATCTCATGTTTATTCTCTAGTACATACCGATTATTACCAACCTTCTTCGCTCCAGTATGAATCAGGAAATGGGCTAAGTCTGTATTGTGTCGTTCATCATTGCTTGATGTTGTCTTGACGAGCACACCATCTCCCTCCAGGTAGATTTTATCTACCTGTATTTTTTTCGGTTGCTCATCACCTCTAAACAGCCGATAACGTTCCCTCTCTGAAAAGAGTCTACCTGCCATTTTTACAGACTTCAACACAGCATCCTTTGTTATCTCTAGGCGATAAGCCATCTTAACTGTTCGACAAACTTCACGGTAGGATAAAACGGAAGCGTGTTTTGCCATGTGAAAAATCAACTCAGGAGAATAACGCATATACTTTTCTAAGCCTAGCCACTCATCAACAGGATAACAAGTTTTCTTTCCCTTTCGCCAGCGATTCCTAGAAAAGGTCATCTCTCCAAATGTAAAAACAACTGTCCTCTCTGTACTATCTATCCGTTTATATCCCCTCCGTCTCATGGTGGGAGCTATCTGCTCGTCATAATCTCTTACTCGCTTCAGGAATTGCTGCTTACGTTTGCGATCTAGTTCTGCGACAAATTCTTTTTCATCAAATCTAAACATACTCTCTATTGTACTGAAATCATGACTAGATTGAAAATATCAGAAACTTTTACAAGGTTTTTTCATCTTCAAAACGTCGGTCAACTTTCTCTTCACGACTACGCACGTGCTCCTTAACATCTCTATAATCTGTGTAATGTTTTAATGTATCATCAAAGAACTCTTGTAAGGCTCCTTTTTCAATTTGGAATTGTTTGATCAGTTGACTGACATCTTCCAGTCCCATATCTTTTGGAACTCCTAAATCATCCAATAGTTGTACCGCTACAAGACTATTTTCTGGAGATTTCTGGATGGCTAAAAGTGCTCCTTCAATTTTATGATAACGTCCAAGTCGCTCATCTAGTTGTCTTAATTCCTCCAGGGTAATCTCAATCTTTTCATTAAAACGATTTTCCAAATGTTGAAATTGTGCTCCATCTGTCACGCCGTGCTCGACTAAGAAATTATATTCCTTAATCAGCTCACGTATAGAGGAAATTTGAGCATTTTTAGTTACGACTGTCTCACCATTTTGTTTGGCCAATTGTCTTGCGACAGTCAAACCCATCATGTACCGATTTTTTTGTGATTGATCAGGATTGAGAAAATAAAAATAGTCTTTCTCTTTGATATAGATGGTATAATTTCCATCCTCATTTTTATCAACTTTATGAGAAGGTATTAAAATTGTACCACTATTTAAAGCTCCCATATCCATCTGCACGTAAATGCCTTGCTTGCTTTCTTGCTCTACCTGCCAGGATTCCACTTCCAATTTCAATTCAAAATCATTTGCCGTTTTTTCTTTTGATTCTTGGTATTGTTCTTTCAATTCCTCCACATCAAAAACTAACTGATTCTTAGAAATTCTCTCTTTTATTTTTTCAAGAGAATAGAGTCCTTTCTTCGATAATGTATCATCTCGGACATTTCTTTGTTGGGGCTGATCGAGCAATTTATACTTCACAAATTTTCCAGAGAAATCAATCTGAAGATTAAGCGCAGCTGACTTTTGTTTGAAATCTTCTAACGACAAAGAGTGCTTCAGAAGAAAATCCAGACGCTCCTTAATTTCAAACCGATAATTATTTTGTCTCCGCCAAGCAGAATACTTTGTATAAGAATTTTTCATAGTAGGCTCAATAATTTTAGCGCCGTATCGTGCCGCATGTTTGTCCGAAATGCCTCTCAAATTTTTCAAGGTTTTCTTTTCCCAACGAAATTTCTTGAGCGTTGAGGTATTGGTGGTATTAAGTATGATATGGTTATGAAGATGATCTTTATCCGTGTGGGTTGCGATCACAAACTCATAATTTCCACCTGTCAATTCTAACATCGTTTGACGGCCAATTTCATGAACCTGCTCAGGAGTCAAGTTATCATCTGGAGAAAAAGACTGGATAATGTGATGGGCCAATACTTGTTTTCCTGAAGATAATTCTTTCAAGTCATCATCTCCTTTTTTAAAGGCTGCAGCCAATTTTGTCATAACCATTTCCTCATCTGCTACGCTAAAATCAGAGATCCCATTGCCAGATACTAGCTTCATTTGAAGTTCACCATTATGATAGACAAGAGGAAAATCAAGATCACTTTCTGCGGTTTCTGACACAAGTGTTTTCGCTTCATTCAGAATATAGCGTACAGCTATTTTTAAATTGGAAGGAGTTTTAATTTGTTTGGGTGCTTTGATTACTACCATTCGTCATACGTCCTTATAGTTTTTACTTTTCGCTCCTGTAAACTTTTCTTCTCTGCGCTAGAAAGTTTGGCAGCTACCATCTCTTTCAACTCAGATAGATAGTCAATAACTTGTGCTACTTCCTCTGTCGTAACCCCTTGATTTTCGTTAGCATGCTTGGCAATTTGGTTGATGTTCGTGCCCACTCGATTGATAGCAACTCGAAGGTCTTTCAATTCAGAAAAATCAATTTGAACCACCTTCCCTTGTACCAGTTGATTCTTCGCATAGTATTGAAAAGATGGAACTCCCATTTGGGCCATCGCCGTTTTAATTTGACGATCTTCCTCTGGTGTTAGTCGTATCAATTTTTGTATATAGCGTTTTCTATTTTCTCGTTTCTGCATTATTTTTTTTATCCTCTTTCTCTCAAAGGCTCTGGCATTTTCTGACCAGGCATCATCCCCTGACTTCCTTGTGGCAAGCGTAGCAAATGGATATCCATTTGCGAAATTTAAAAAAAATCAGAGAAGGAGAACCCTGCAGTTTTCCTTCTTGATTTTCTCAGTTTTGGGGAAATCCCCAAGCCCCTTTCTTATATCTTTTGGAGTACAACTTCTAACAATTTATCGTAACCAACTGAAGATGTTTTTGAAAATAGATGATTGCTTATCACTATTTTCTACACTTTTTTCTTTCTGACCTTGCAACTTTTCAGCTAGGACAGAAAGTTGTTGAGTAGTTAGAGGCTGGAAAATAGACTGCCCAATTTGTATTTCTGTCAGTAAGATTTTTTCAGTGAGTACAGCTTGAAATTCTTCATCTGTAATCATCTTGAGTAGCTCAATATTTTCTTCTTCCCACTCCAAAAGAGCAGGATCTCCTTCAGGTAGTTGAGACTGTTCTTCCTCTAGTTGCTCCAGAACTTTTTGGCGAGTCAAGTCTTTAGCGTTTGGCAATACTCCTTGAACTCTGTCTCCATCCATGATTGGAATAAAGTCTGAAAGGATGATAATCAGTTGTTCTTCTTGTTCATTAGTCATGAGTGTTGTCCTCCTTGATGATGATTTGTTTTTAATTTGACCTTGGGTTTATTTGGGGTGTCCCGTTCGGTCATTTCGAGAAACCCTTCTCTTTTTTTGATTGTGCATCTGCTTTCAACTCCTGCTTGTGATCTTCGACAGCCTGCTTGCTCTGATCTTTAAACTTCTCCAGTTTTTGTTCAAAACTACGCTTCGTTTGTTTCTCCTGACTCAATCTTAATTGTTCCAATGCTTGATCCATCCGAACCATTAAACTTTTAGCTTCTTGTTGGACAATATCTAACTGTGCTTCTAAATCAGCAAGTGTCTCCTTATCAGCAGACCACCCAGATAGATAGTTAAAGGAGTACTCTGACGTATCAATACCATAGTATGAAGAAACAACATAAGCAACACTTTCAGCCTGGAGTTCAGCAGTGCTTCTAGTTAGATTTTCTTTTTGAGGATTATCTGCATGATGCAACTCTGCATGAGCCATCTCATGTAAGAAAGTTTTAATAATTTGAGCCTTGTTCATCTCATTACTACGTAAAACAATTTGATTTTCTGGGACAGAATAATATCCATGTTTATTATTTTCCATCTCCTCAAATCGAACCGATACATCATTTTCTTTTGCAATAGCCATCAGGGCACGGTAAAGATTTGCATAGTCCAAATCAGTCAGCTGTTCTTTCACTTCTGCAGCTTTTGGCATCTCCTTTCCTTCTGTCTGACTAACATCAAAAACTGGTACCAAACCAAAGAATGTAACTGTTTCTGGTTTCCCATTTTTATCCAATATTGGTTGGTTATTCTCATCCTTTTTGATCTTCGTCATAGGTTTAAAAATACGTAAAGCCTTCTCACCTTTTTTCACATAGCGACCAAAGTTTTCTTTCCACTGCTTGAAAGAAGCTACTTGCCTTGCTTCAGGATTTTGTGCAAGAATTAAGCGTAAGTTGCGATTAGAATAATTATTTAGTTGGCTCATTTTCGTTAGATAGTCTTTGTACTTATCTGAATCCAGAAACTCCTTAATCCCTTCTTTAAAATGACGACTTAATCCTGCCATATCTTTATTTTGAATAAAATCTGCGACTGCAAGACTGCCAGCTGCTAACACAACTTCGTCCGCTTGTAGACTCTCCTCGCCCTCTGGTTTAGAACCTGGTTTCGATCTAAAATCATACGGATTCGTTCCCTGAAGCAACTCCTCCTCATCAGAAACACCATCAGCATCCGCATCATGTTCCAACTCCTGCTTGTTGTAGCCTTGTTCTTCTAGTTTGATTTCTTCCTCTTGTGATTTCTCAAATTCTTCTCGGACTGTGGAGATCGTTTGTTCAACTTTTTCTGATAAACCTTTGATTTCTTTTTGCCATTTTTCAATAAGGGCCAATTGTTCCATAGGTGAGTCTTTGACTCCCAACTTCTCAAACCAAGCAGATAGATTTTCGACCTCAACACTATCCATTCCATCAAAAGAGATAAATCCAAGGCGACCATCATGACTACTATCTGTAAATCCAATTGGACTATTTTCCAAATCTCCAAATGGGAGTTGGGATAGAAGTTGATCTGCGTAAAGAGTATCTTCTAAAGCGTAACTGAACTGAGAAATATCTAACTCACTCGCCAATCTCTCCAGATGATACGGAGTGAATATGGCCCCATCTATCTTCATCAATTCTGGGTACTCTCTCATTTCTCGTGTTCCAAGTCTTCCTTTGTGAGCGATTGGGTTAATCTCATTCCCAATATCGTAACGGATGCCATCCTGGATCAGTTCACCATCGGGAGCGTAGATACTAAACTGGATCTTAGTTGGAGAGATGTAACCTTCTGGGCGACCATCAGTCACTTGTTTTAGTCCTTCCTGATGTAACGGATAGAAGCTCTGATTGGCCTTGTAAAGCTCTCTAGCAAAATCTTGATAAGATATCAGATCTGTTTCTTTAAAGGGCAATTTAGGCCCATCTGGGCGCTCCTCAGCCCATTGAAGGCGTACATGGTAGTTCTCCTTATAAATACGATCTTGTTTCCATTCTTTATAAAAATCTGAATTTGTGTCTAGAAGATGATCTTCTCCAGCTGCAGCAACAATCTGGTCAAATTTATCATTGTACCGTTTCGCATAGTCAAGATACTGATTCCAGGCTTGATGAAATTCTTCTGGAGTTTTTGAGATGTCACCTGGCACACCTAAATTATAGACAGTATCTAGGACTTGAGTAAACATAGCTGAATCAAGTAGTAAGCCATTCAGTGTGTTTTCAGGAGTTATTTGTTCAATTCCCTTAGTTGTATCAAGCTTGATTTCTTCAAACAAGCCATCTTTCAAAATGGTTTGCAACTCATTTCCTCTATCCTTGACATAATCCTCATTGATAGACAACTGTTCAATATTACCATCACGTTCACGAAAGACAGCAAGTATAACTTTTTCCTTAGTTTTCTCTACATCAACTTTTAGATCTCTCTTGATTTTCATGAGAGATGCAGGGACACGTTCTTCTCCTATATCTTTGAAAAGAAGCAAGAAATCCTCGTCTTTACTCTTGATAGCTTCTGAAAAGTTAAGTCGTTGCGCAATTCTCACTTCGTCTAAGTTATCCAAAACAAACGATTTAGGATCAAGAATATCCTCTAGCATAGGAATAACTTGTAATTTTTCTTTTAGACTATTACTAACCAGTATTTGATTATAGTCTCCCCTTCCCTCAGCAAAATCGACTACAAAATCTCCAGCATTCCTACCTGGAACAACTGGCCTGATTCCTGTTAAGTGTAAAAAGTTTTCTCGTTTAAAATTAACATCTAGCAAACTCACCTCTCCATTATTGGAATAGAAATAATAGATTTTACTATTCGCTAATTCCTCTAAATACCATTGAGATGATTTCTGAATAGAACCAGCGTACTGATTCATTCTTTTCAAATCATCAGCTGTAATTGGATGGTATTTCGATTGTCTTCGTTGCACTTCCTCAAAAGTTGTGCTAAAATGTAAGTAACGATAGGGTGATGTCGGGTGACTGGCAACAGTTTGCTCAAAGGTTGCTGATAATTCAGCTTCAGGTTCGGCACTGCCTACAGCATCATGCTGTGAATAGCCCTCTCCACCACTGGCCCTATCATTCATTTGCTCCTGGGAACTCTCAGGAGCTTTTTCTGTGCTCTGAATTTGTTTTTTGGGCTCCCTACCATCTCCAAGAGGATTGGAAGGTTTTTCATAGGTCACTGTTTTGTCCGAATCAATAACCATTTGTTTTCTAGGCTCTACTGAAAAACCTATATTATTCCAGTTTTCCTTCAACCACGCTGCATCTTCAGGAGAAAGGTGGCTGGTATCAGGAAAAGAACTTGATGAGTGAATTTCCTCAGTCTTCTCCATTTGTTTTTCCTGCCTCAGAATCTCATTCCAGTCTGTCTTCTCCTGACCTTCACGTTGTGGTGGTCTTGCATCGATAACTGGGATTTTCTTCTCCCGTAGTTTGGTGATAAAGTCTGTACCTGCTTTATCACGATCAACTGCCAACGTGATGAGATCATCGTATTTGTGATCTTGGAAAAGTGTGGAGGTTTCCGCTGCAACAGATAGGAATCTCGAGGTACGTGTTAGTTCGCTAGACTTGGTATAATCCCTTTCATCCATCGCAATCTCCCCTCGATCCTGTAACATTTCAAGAACATAGTGGGATAATACTCCCTCTTTCAATCCTTCCATCGCAACTAGTCGAACATCGTTTAATTCGCCCTTATGAAGCTCATAATAGCTCATAAGGTCAATTGGTGCCTCTGTCACAATTAAACGCTCAGGAGAGCCTATAGAAACGTTTAAGCCACTGATAGCCTCTGATTGATACATGATTTGTTTCAAGTAGCCCTTACCTGGATGACGTTCTTGATCAGGAACAAGTCCCTGAAGGCTCGCACCTACCAGTTGCTGATTTCTATCCAAGTATTTAAAAACTAATACGTCTTCTATAACGCCCTCTTTGTCCTTACGTTTAGCTTGAGCAATTACTCCCTTCTCAAGGAAGAAGTCGATTGTATCATCAGAGAGACCTCTAATCTCCTTAAGATAGGCTCTCGCCTCCACAAATGGTTGTTCGTAAGGCGCTAGTGTATAGTTGAAGGGTTTTCGCGCTTCCTCTACTGGTTTTGCTTCAGGAAAGGAACCTGTCTCCAAGAATACCATAGCATCTTTATAGCTGACATTTTGCATTTGTTGCACGAGATTGATAGTATCGCCAAATAGGTTTTGAGAATACCAATGCCAGGTATTTTTCACAGTATCAATCTTAAACGAGTCATGCTCGGCCCAGTAATACTCTCGGTGTGACTTTCTCTTCATTTCCATTCCGAGACTACGAGCTACTTCTAAAATATCCAGCGATTTTGCCTGTGCTTTTGTTAAAACCATCCTGTTTCCTCCTCGACCAATTCCTTGAATAAAAGATAACCCTCAGGAGTTGCATCTAGTTCACTAACAACTAATGGATCTTCCTGATTCGTTGTCACAAAAAGATGAGGAGCTAATTGATAAAAACTCTCCTCATCTGCCTGTATAAGTAGCTGCCAAATAGCATAACGTTCTGTGGCTAAATTTTCTAGCTTTAATGCTAGAACCTGCGAGATACTCTCCAGGTATCCTAATTGTGTTTTAGGTGTTTCCATCCTACTATCCTTTCTGTATGTTAGGCCACGAATAACTCTTTTAGCTGCGGAGTCAAATCGTTGGCATATAAAAGCAAGCCGTAGATGTCTGTTCCTTTTCGAGTGTATTCGTACCAGTTTTCTTTGTCTTCAGGGGAACTTGCAATCTCATCTTTTCTAGGATGATCATAGACACTTGCTTTTTTATCTCTGAAGACATTTTGTTTAGAAATAAAGACCAATCCTTCTTCTACCCCAATTCTTGCGACTTCATCTGGAGTTAGAAGGGGACGGCCTTGAATTTGTTTATTTTCACTTGATGATCCATTACGATAACTATGCGATTTTGAGGTGGATCGAGTGCGTATAGTCTGCTTACCTGACCTTGTAGAATAGTATTCCATCGTATCCTTGTCATTTGTCCCTAAAAATAGGTGAGTAGCACAGTTATTAAAGATGGTCTTCCAATCACTTTTATAAAGTGATTCTAGCTGATTGACAGCTTGGATGATAATCTTAATAGACATCTCACGACTACGAATAGAAGAGAGGACCTGGGCGAAGTTTGGAATACGGCCAATTTGTGCAAACTCATCGAAGATAAATTGAATGTGGAGAAGATTTTTTCTACTGTAGCC
>CALHBZ010000288.1 GCA_937930605.1 Streptococcus oralis | reverse complement strand
AGCAGCATTTACGGATTCAGGCAGAGAAAGAACGTAAGAAAAGAGATAAAATCGCCAAGCAATACGCAGATAATCTCATCCTAGCCATGGGGCCAGCTGAACGCGCCTATCAAGATTACTTTGGTTTTACAGAAACCCTAACCCAAGAAGAACGAAAATGGGAAAAAATTCTTTTTGGAAAGAATAGAGAAGAACGTGCTCTCAAGGCAAAGCAAAACCAAAAGGAGCTGGAAAAGGATCAGCGTATTGCAAATCAAGATCCTATTGAACGAAAGCAGAAGCAGACTTGGCTTCTTAACTCCTATTTTCGTGATTTACCTGATGAAAAAGCCAGATTTGCTCGACTCTTACTAGAGTATCGAAAAAGTGGTGAAGTACCCTTTTCAACCGAGTATCTGTCAGTTCATCTCATCGACTTTTTCTACAAGATGAAAGCCTTTGAGTTTGAAATTGCTCCAGATCAGGTAAGGAATTTTCTAAAAGAATGCCTTCAGGCAGAACATCTATCATCAGCACAAGAAAGCTGGATTAGAGGAATTCTCCTCAATTGCCTTCACCCATTTTTAGATAGGTTACTCATATAGAAAAAATCCTACCTTGTCATGCATGGTAGGATTTATGTATCTCCAAAGATGTACTGGTAAAGTTGGACGACTTTCTGAAAACATTGTGTGTCCATTCTTGTTATTTTTTGAGCATTACGCATCCGAAAATCAAAGGTATACAGTTGAAATGGGTTGACAGCACCATCTACCTTATCCGACGAGACAGGAACGAGCAGGCCTTTTTCTGCTAAATGCTGCTGACCATGGGTGATAGGACAGACAGCCACAAAACCAGTTTGCAAAGCATATTCTCTCCTAGACACAACCAAGGCAGGCCGCCGTTTTTGAATTTCCCGACCAACTGATGGATCAAAGTCTAGCCAAATGATATCTTGTTTTTCAGGAATATAATCACATTTCGCTATCAAGTGACCTTACTCCTTCAAAATCATTTGTCATTCTTAAATCAGTAATCCCATCAAAAGGATCATTTAGTTTCGGAGCCAGGACAATGACACCGTCAATCCCTTTGTAGACAACCATTTCTTGACCTTCTGCCATACCCAAATTTTTAGGAATGGTCACTGTGAGAGAATTTCCCACCTTCCGAGTCTTTACCGTATTCATCACTCTACCTCCACTAAACTGTATATACAAAGTATATACCAAATAGCACATTAAGTCAAGTAAATACTAAAATACATAAATTAAGTTATGTATTTTAGTATGATTTTATTTTAGTCAAAGCCTGTGCAAAAGCACCTAATTTATGATAGAATAGATGGTGAGAAAGAAAACGTTTTATTACGTTTTTTTAGTCGGAAGGGGAAAATATTATGGCGACTATTCAATGGTTTCCGGGCCACATGTCTAAGGCTCGACGACAAGTTCAGGAGAATTTAAAATTTGTTGATTTTGTGACGATTTTGGTAGATGCGCGTCTACCTTTATCTAGTCAAAATCCTATGTTAAACAAGATTGTGGGTGATAAACCCAAATTATTGATTTTGAACAAGGCAGACCTAGCTGATCCAGCGATGACAAAAGAATGGCGTCAGTACTTTGAATCACAAGGAATTCAAACACTGGCCATCAATTCCAAAGAGCAAGTTACTGTAAAAGTTGTGACTGATGCAGCGAAAAAGCTCATGGCTGATAAGATTGCACGCCAGAAAGAACGCGGTATCCAGATTGAAACCTTGCGGACTATGATTATCGGAATTCCAAACGCTGGTAAATCAACCCTGATGAATCGTTTGGCTGGAAAAAAAATTGCGGTTGTCGGCAATAAACCAGGTGTTACCAAGGGGCAACAATGGCTCAAAACCAATAAAGACCTTGAAATCTTAGACACACCAGGGATTCTCTGGCCTAAGTTTGAAGATGATACTGTCGCACTGAAACTAGCCTTAACTGGAGCAATTAAGGACCAGTTGCTTCCTATGGATGAAGTGACCATTTTTGGTCTCAATTATTTCAAAGAACATTATCCAGAAAAACTAGCTGAACGCTTTAAACAAATGAAAATTGAAGAAGAAGCTCCTGTAATCATCATGGATATGACACGTGCTCTTGGTTTCCGAGACGACTACGACCGCTTTTACAGTCTCTTCGTGAAGGAAGTTCGCGATGGAAAGCTCGGTAACTATACCTTAGATACATTGGAAGACATCGATGACGACGATTAAAGAAATCAGAGAACTTCTTGCTACGGTCAAAGACCTAGACAATCCCCTTTTTCTTGAACTGGAAAAAGATAGCCGAACTGGAGTTCAAAAGGAAATCAGCAAGCGGAAAAAAGCCATTCAGGCAGAACTGGATGAAGACCTTCGCTTAGAATCTATGCTCTCCTATGAAAAAGAGCTTTATAAACAAGGATTAAGCTTAATAGCAGGTGTTGATGAGGTTGGTCGTGGTCCTCTTGCTGGACCTGTAGTCGCTGCAGCGGTAATCTTGCCTAAAAATTGTAAGATTAAAGGCCTTAACGATAGCAAGAAAATCCCTAAAAAGAAACATTTGGAAATTTTTCAAGCCATTCAGGACCAAGCCTTGTCAATCGGCATTGGAATCATGGATAATCAAGTCATTGACCAAATCAATATCTATGAGGCAACTAAACTTGCCATGAAAGAAGCAATCTCTCAGCTCAGTCCCCAACCCGAGCACCTCTTGATAGATGCCATGAAACTGGAGTTACCAATTTCCCAAACAGCCATCATCAAGGGAGATGCTAATTCCCTCTCTATCGCAGCTGCATCTATAGTAGCCAAGGTAACACGGGATGTATTGATGAAGGAATACGATCAGCAATATCCTGGCTATGATTTCACGGCTAATGCAGGCTATGGAACAGCTAAACATCTAGAAGGGCTGGAAAAACTAGGTGTCACCCCAATTCATCGAACCAGTTTTGAACCGATAAAATCACTGGTTGTAGCAAATAAAGAAAGTTAAGTTGGAGGAAATGATTATGGAGGAACAGTCAGAAATACTCCGGTCCAAGAAAGAATTCGCTTTTGCCTCAAGCACCATATTATCCCAAGTTGGGCGAGGAATTATTGTTGGTCTCGTCGTCGGGCTAATCGTCGGATCCTTTCGTTTCTTAATCGAAAAGGGTTTCCATCTGATACAAGGACTTTATCAAGAACAAGCGCACCTAGTGCGCAATCTTTTTATCATTGGTCTATTTTATTTAATAGTTTGCTGGCTCAGCGCTAAATTAACTAGATCGGAAAAGGATATTAAAGGCTCAGGAATCCCACAAGTTGAGGCCGAATTAAAAGGGCTCATGTTACTTAATTGGTGGAGTGTCCTCTGGAAAAAATATGTATTAGGTATTCTTGCTATTGCCAGTGGCCTTATGCTAGGTAGAGAAGGGCCAAGTATTCAACTTGGAGCAGTTGGTGGAAAAGGTATTGCCAAGTGGCTCAAATCTAGCCCAGTTGAAGAACGCTCCCTGATTGCCAGTGGAGCCGCTGCAGGATTAGCCGCTGCCTTTAATGCACCGATAGCAGGTCTCCTCTTTGTTGTAGAAGAAGTCTATCACCATTTTTCCCGCTTTTTCTGGGTCTCAACTCTAGCAGCCAGTCTCGTAGCAAACTTTGTCTCTCTACTCATATTTGGCCTAACACCCGTACTGGATATGCCAGACAACATTCCTCTCATGACCCTAGACCAGTATTGGATTTACCTGGTTATGGGAGTTTTTCTCGGACTCTCTGGTTTTCTCTATGAGAAAGCTGTACTCAATGTTGGTCGAATTTATGATTGGATTGGTCAAAAAATCCATTTGGATAGAGCTTATTATCCAATCCTAGCCTTTATCCTCATCATACCAGTCGGAATTTTCTTGCCACAAATCCTTGGTGGTGGAAATCAGGTCGTTCTTTCTTTAACTGAGCAAGATTTTAGTTTCCAACTTTTATTAGCTTACTTTTTGATCCGCTTTATTTGGAGTATGATTAGTTATGGAAGTGGCCTTCCAGGAGGAATTTTCCTTCCTATTCTGGCGCTCGGTTCCTTACTTGGTGCCCTAGTTGGCGTCATTTGTGTGAACCTTGGTCTTGTCAGTCAAGAACAATTTCCAATATTTATCATTTTAGGAATGAGTGGCTACTTTGGAGCAATCTCTAAGGCTCCCCTAACAGCTATGATCCTTGTAACCGAAATGGTAGGAGACATCCGAAATCTCATGCCCCTCGGACTTGTGACCTTAGTAGCCTACATTATCATGGATTTACTAAAGGGTGCCCCAGTATACGAGGCTATGCTTGAGAAAATGCTGCCAGAAGAAGCGACAGACGAAGGAGAAGTAACTCTTATCGAAATCCCTGTTTCAGATAAAATAGCTGGTAAACAAGTCCATGAACTCAACTTACCACACAACGTCCTCATCACAACTCAAGTTCATAATGGAAAAAGCCAAACCGTTAATGGCTCAACCAGAATGTATCTGGGCGATATGATTCATTTAGTTATTCCAAAAAGTGAAATTGGGAAAGTGAAAGATTTGTTGTTGTAGGAGCTTGTTTACATAATTTATGTTATGTGATAAAATATACTTAAAAACATTAGAAAATCGATTCTCAGTAATGAGATTGGTTATTTCTTACTGATAAGATATTTAACATATAAGTAATTGAACTTTCTTAAAAATAAGACTATAATTGAGTTAGAAATGATAAAGCATAAAGCTAGAAAGGAGTTTACTGTATCAAATCTGTACAGTAAGATTAAAATCATGAAAAAGAAAACAATAGCAATTATACAATGTATTTTGTATCTCATAGCTCCTTATATAGCTCTTCAGTTATGTAGAATGAACAGAAGTATCGTTACTGATAATCTCTTTTTTATTTTCCTTATTCTGCTGACTATTTCATTCTGGCTTAGTATTTGGAAACTAGAAAAAGCACTAGATAATGATTCACAATAATAACTCCTAAGACTTGGTTCTGTATTTCATAGATCTAAGTCTTTTTTCTATTTTATTCCTTTCTACAAAATCTATAAAAGATTCTATAACATCTTTCCGAAAAACTATAATTTTCTTGAAAAATATATAAGTCTATGCTATACTACTAGTAGACTTATTTATGGAGAAAATCATGAAACGTGAGATTTTACTAGAACGAATCGATAAACTAAAACAAATCATGCCCTGGTATGTTCTGGAATACTACCAATCTAAGCTTGCTGTCCCTTATAGTTTTACAACCTTGTACGAATACCTCAAGGAATACGATCGATTTTTTAACTGGGTTTTAGAGTCTGGGATTTCAAACGCTGATAAAATAGCTGATATTCCTTTATCGGTCTTGGAAAACATGTCAAAGAAAGACATGGAATCCTTTATCCTTTATCTACGAGAACGGCCTTTGCTAAACGCTAATACAACCAAGCAAGGTGTTTCTCAGACAACCATCAATCGGACCTTGTCAGCATTGTCCAGTCTTTACAAGTATCTAACTGAGGAAGTTGAAAACGACCAAGGAGAGCCCTATTTCTATCGTAATGTAATGAAGAAAGTTTCAACTAAGAAAAAGAAAGAAACCCTTGCTGCCAGAGCTGAAAACATCAAGCAAAAACTCTTTTTAGGTGATGAAACAGAAGGTTTTCTAACCTATATCGACCAGGAGTACCCACAACAGCTCTCAAATCGCGCTCTCTCATCATTTAATAAGAATAAAGAACGTGATTTGGCTATTATTGCCCTTCTCTTGGCGTCTGGTGTTCGCTTATCTGAAGCGGTTAATCTGGATCTAAGAGACCTTAATCTCAGAATGATGGTTATTGATGTCACTCGGAAAGGGGGTAAACGAGACTCAGTTAATGTCGCTGCCTTTGCCAAGCCTTACCTAGAGAATTATCTCGCCATTAGAAATCAACGCTATAAGACGGAAAAGACTGATACAGCACTCTTTCTGACCTTATATCGTGGCGTTCCCAATCGTATCGATGCTTCTAGTGTTGAAAAGATGGTTGCTAAGTACTCTGAGGACTTCAAAGTCCGTGTAACTCCACACAAACTACGCCATACCCTGGCAACTAGGCTCTATGATGCTACTAAATCGCAAGTTTTGGTCAGCCACCAGTTAGGGCATGCTAGTACACAAGTCACTGACCTCTATACCCATATCGTCAATGATGAACAAAAGAATGCTTTAGACAGTTTATAAGCGCTACATATTATAAATTATGTAAATTAACTATCCCTGAAAAACGAAAGATAAAAGGAATTGATCTTTCGTTTTTTAGTTATTTAAACTCAATCCAGTAGTTACGGTGTGGCTCTATAATTACTGGTTTACCCCAAAAGGCTTGCAGATAGGCTAGATTTGCTGAGCTTACAGGTTTTTTTGAATCATTGTACTGCTCAGCACTCTCTTTAGTTAGAAAACATTTTACTGCTTCATAAGGAGTTCCATCAGCTGATTCTCTTTCGATTCCCATATACGAAATTTCGTCACCACTTTTAAGTTTTTCAGTTAACAGTTTACCAATAAAGAACACTGTCTTATCTTTCATAAGTTCATAAGCCTTACTATTTTCAAGTCGGTTGTTTGCTGCAGCATACATAATACAAAAACTATCAACAATATCTTTCAAAGGCATTAAGTCCTCTTTGTTTACTTTGATTTCATCGGGCAGAAGACCGCCAATTATAAGATTTTGGAAATAGGCTTGTTGGATTACATTATCTAAAGCCATTCCTAAAGGTATTTGAACAGCCTGGTATCCTAAAGGCTGAAGCTCTTTGTATTTCATATCATAATGTTCTTGTGTGATGCTTATATTTAAACTTTCAGTTTGATAAATTTCTTCATTTCTATAGAAAGCAACAACATTGCGGTCTAACTGTTCAAATAGATTAAGACTTTCTACTGGAATTTCTAACATTAATGAATAACTCCTTTTCATTTTTCCTCTCTATTATAATCTAATCAGCATGATTATTAAGTTTAACCCTAATAAAAGAATCCATCATAAATGGATTCTTTTTCCTTATCCCACCACTGCTTCAGCGATTTCCTCACGGCTGATACCGGCAAAGTAGCGGGTAATATCTATTGTTTCCAGTGCTTTGAGGACATCTTCGCGTTCGTATTTAACACCGCGGAGGACATCTTCTACTGCAGCAACGTCTTCGATACCAAAGAAGTCACCATAAATCTTGATATCTTGGATTTTTGATTCGAGAACATTGGCAAAGACTTCCACTTTACCACTAGTGAATTTTGTTCCACGACGAATGTTAAATTCAGGTGATTTACCGTAGTTCCAGTCCCAAGTTCCAAACTTGGTATCCTTGATGCGATTAATTTCAGCCAATTCTTCTTCAGAAAAAACGTATTCGGTCATTTCTGGGTACTCTTTTTTCATGTATTCCAATAGCAAATCACGGAATTCTTCAACTGTGATTTTTTCTGGTAATTCATTGATAATATTGGTTACACGGGCACGGACGGATTTCACACCTTTTGACTCAAATTTATCTTTTGAAACTTTCAGAGCATTGGCAAGGACTGACAAATCAACATCGAAGAGCAAGCAACCATGGTGCATGATACGGCCATTGATATAGGCTTGGGCATTTCCACAGAATTTCTTACCGTCAATCTCAAGGTCATTACGACCTGTAAATTCAGCTTTTACACCAAGTTGAGCCAAGGTATTGATAACTGGAGTTGAGAAGCTCTTAAAGTCAAAGGCGCGGTTTTCATCTTCTTTTGAGATGATGGTGTAGTTGAGGTTGTTTAGGTCGTGATAAACAGCTCCGCCACCGCTGATACGGCGGACTACCTCAATACCATTTTCTCGAACATAATCACGGTTGATTTCTTCGATAGTATTCTGGTGACGTCCAACAATGATAGATGGCTTGTTAATCCAAAGTAGGAAGATTTGATCCTCATCCAAAAGATGTTTAAAGGCATATTCTTCCAAGGCGATATTAAAGGCAGTGTCGTTTGAATGATTGATAATGTATTTCATGATATCCCTTTATACGATAGAGACTGGAAAATACCTTTCCAGTCTATTCTATCTTCGATTTATTTTTTCTTAGGTGAATGGATAGCCATTCCTAGAACATCTGCAAATGCTTCGTACATAACTTCAGAGTAAGTTGGGTGTCCGTGGATAGTCTTCAGCATTTCTTCAACAGTGATTTCCATTTCAATAATGCTTGACGCTTCGTTGATCAATTCTGCTGCTGCAGGACCGATGATATGGACACCAAGGATTTCTCCGTATTTCTTATCTGCAATGACTTTAACGAAACCTTGAGCCGCATCAGAAGCAATGGCACGTCCGTTAGCCGCAAAGTTGAATTTACCGATAGCAACATCGTATTTCTCACGAGCTTGCTCTTCTGTTAAACCTACTGCTGCTACTTCAGGAAGAGTGTAAATGGCTGCAGGAGTCAAGTTGAGTTTCGCTACGACATGGTTTCCTTTAAGCGCATTCTCAGCGGCAACTTCACCCATACGGAAGGCTGCGTGAGCCAACATCTTGGTACCATTGATGTCACCTGGGGCATAGATACCCGGAACAGAAGTTTCCATGTATTCGTTGACCTTGATGCGACCACGATCCAATTCAAACTCAACATCGCCAATTCCTTCAAGATCTGGTACACGACCGATTGAAAGAAGAGCTTTATTTGCAATGATATCGTCTTTTCCTTCAACCTTGATACGAAGTTGACCATTTTCTTCGATGATTTCTTGCAATTTTGTACCTGTTAAGATGGTCATTCCTTTACGCTCAAGGATCAAGCGAAGGTTCTTAGAAACTTCAGCATCCATAGCTGGAACGATACGGTCCATCATTTCGATAACAGTTACTTTTGAACCAAACGTCATGAAGGCCTGACCGAGTTCGATACCGACAACTCCACCACCGATGATAACAAGGCTTTCTGGAACTTCGTTCATTTCAAGAATGTCATCACTGGTCATCACGAGTGAAGATTCCATACCAGGAACGTTGATCTTGCTGACTTTTGAACCACCAGCAAGGATGATTTTCTTGGTTTCAAGCAATTCCGAACCATTTACCAAGACATTCTTGTCTTTAGTGATGGTACCAATTCCCTTATGAACAGTAACTCCGTAGCTACGAAGAAGACCTGCAACTCCGCCAACCAAAGTATTGACAACCTTAGACTTGGTTTCAAGGAGTTTGTCCATATCTACAGTGAAGTTTGGATTTTCAATGACGATACCACGGTTTGCTGCATGACCGATGTTTTCGATGATTTCAGCGTTGTGAAGGTAGGTCTTGGTTGGGATACAGCCACGGTTCAAGCAGGTTCCACCAAGTTCAGATTTTTCAACAAGGGCAACCTTGCCACCGAGTTGGGCCGCTTTGATGGCAGCTACGTATCCAGCAGGACCACCACCTATAACAACGATATCGTAAGCATCATCGCTCTTACCATCGTCGTTTGAGGCACTTGCTGCAGGTGCTGGTTTTGATTCTGGCGCAGCCGCTCCAGCTGTTGGGATGTTTTCCCCTTCTTCACCAAGGTAACCGATAACTTCAGTTACTGGAACGGTTTCCCCATCTCCTTTAAGGATGGCAATCAAGTATCCATCTTCTTCGGCTTCCAATTCCATGCTGACTTTGTCAGTCATAATTTCCAAAAGGATTTCTCCTTCTTTTACAAATTCTCCGACTTTTTTATTCCATTGGACGATTTGTCCTTCTGTCATATCTACGCCGGCTTTTGGCATAATTACTTCTAAGGCCATGTCTTACTTCCTTTATCTAAATCTCTAAAATAACAATAGTTGACTTAAACCAACATTGAGATTGGATTCTCAATCAAGGCTTTCAAGTCTTTCATAAACTTAGCACCAGCCATACCATCTACGACACGGTGGTCAATGGTTAATCCTAGACTCATGATTGGTCGGATAACAATCTCACCATTGACAACAACTGGTTTCTCGATTGTCGAACTTACACCCAGAATAGCTGAGTTGGGTTGGTTGATGATTGGACCAAAGGACTGAACACCAAACATTCCCAAGTTACTGATTGTAAATGTTGAATTTTGAAGTTCACTTGGAGCCAATTTACCATCCAAGGTACGACCAATAACGTCTTTAAATGCAACTATCAACTCTGACAGACTTAGTTTCTCAGCATTGTAAACAACAGGTGTCATCAATCCATTATCCATTCCAACCGCCATCGCAAGGTTGACATAATTATGAGTAATAATAGTCTTGCCGTCTTCAGTCAATGAAGCGTTAATATAAGGGTGTTTCATCAATGTCTTAACAACAGCAAGTGAAAGAAGATCCGTAACCGTAATTTTCTTACCAGTTGCTTCCATGATTGGTTCAAGAACCTTCTTACGAAGAGCCAGCATTTCAGACATATCAACATCGTAGTTGAGCGTGAAGGTTGGCGCAGTTAGGTAGGATTCGACCATACGTTGGGCGATAACCTTACGCATTGGTGTCATTGGAATACGCTCAATCT
>CALHBZ010000287.1 GCA_937930605.1 Streptococcus oralis | reverse complement strand
CAACATCATCCTTGTCCTCGTAGTAGAAACCATCGTTGAAGGCCATTGGTTGAAGTCCTCTTTCTTTAGCCATGGCTGCAAGAGTGTTAGAGTACTCGGCAAACTTGCCATAGAGTCCATACCATTTGAGGTAGTACCAGCCTTGGGCGTTAGTGGCGTCATTAGCGTATTCGTCTGTACCGTAGTTAAAGATCTTAGTCTTACCTGCAAAGAAGTCCATGTACTTGCCGATGAGAGCTTTGACAAAGTTCATCGCTTCTTCGTTTTCGAGGTCCATGGTTGTTTTGGAGACCTTGTCGAAGTTGGCTTGAGGATTCTTGATTCCAAGTTTTTCCATAGCGACGAGCATGGCATCCATGTGCCCTGGGCTGTTAATCGCTGGGATGAGTCCGAGACCTTTTGATTTTGCGTACTCAATTAATTCAGTGATTTCTGCTTGACTAAGAGTGGTTCCGTTTGGATCATCGTAGTAAGCTTTTGTTCCTTCGATAATAGCCTTTTTGACATCATCACTTGCATAGGTTTTACCGTTAGCAGTGATAGCCATGTCATCAAGTAGGAAGCGAAGTCCGTCATTTCCAAGGAGGAGATGCACATCAGAGTAGCCGAGCTCACTCGCCTTATCTACGATGCGTTTGAGTTGGTCAAGCGTGAAGTACTTACGGCCGGCATCGATTGAGATCACCTTGTTCTTGGCAAGTTTTTCAACTTCGCGTTTCGCGTCTTCTTCTTTTTGAGCTTCTGGTGTGAAGGTTAGGTTGCTAACAGCTTCTTGGAGTTTCGCGATTGCTTGGTCAATGGTGTCTTGTTGGGCACGGCTGAGGTTGCTGTCGAGTGAGCGAATGGCTTTTTCAGCTTCTTTGACAGCTGCGACGCTTTCTGCAGTATAGCGTTTAAGGTCTGTTGGCACTTCTTTAAGGGCTTGCTCAGCAGACTCATAGTCAGCAGCGAAGTATTCAGCATTGGCATTTGCGAAGCTACGCATGAGTTTGAAGAGGCGTGATGGTGAATAGCGTGCAGATGGGGTATCTGCCCAAGCAGCTACCATGCCGCCTATAAATGGGATATCTGCCCCATCAGATTTTGGTACCGAAGTGATTGGAGTGTTCTTGATACCATTGAGTCCTTGGTCGAGGTTGTACCAGCCTTGACCATCTGCATTCCGTCCTAGAACATAGTACCAAGCATCGTTGGTATTAAGGATTTGGTGGCCTTTTTCAACTAGAAGTTTAGAAGAAGCGACGTCGTATCCGCCCCATCCACCAGTCCACATAGAAACGATGATGTCTTTGTCAAAAGTTCCAAAGCTAGTGTCGCTATTGTAGTAGATACCGTCGTTAAAGGCCATTGGTTTGAGGCCGTGAGATTTGACGATGCGAGCAAGGTCATTGGCGTAGGCGATAAATTTGTCGTAACCCTTATCTGGGAAGCCATCTTCTGGATACCACTTGTAGGCCTGAAGAACGCTCCAACCTTTGGCATCTGTAGCATCGTTGGCGTATTCATCTAGTCCGATGTTAAAGATATCAGATTTGCCAGCAAAGTAAGCAGCATACTTGTCGATTAAAGCTTTTGTGAACTCAACAGCTTCTTTGTTATCAAGGTCAACGGTACGAGCAGATTCTTTCCCAAAGTAGTTGAAATTCGGTTTTTGGATGCCTAGTTCTTTCATGGCATGCAAAATCGCATCCATGTGGCCAGGGCTGTTTACGGTTGGGATAAGGCCAATACCTTTGTTTTTAGCGTAGTTAATCAAGTCCGTCATCTGACTCTCTGTCAAATGGTTGCCGTTTGGATCCTTGTAGTAGGCATCCGTTCCGTTTTCGAGAGCACGTTTGACATCATCACTTGCATAGGTTTTGCCATTGGCTTTGATGGTCATGTCGTCTAGCATGAAACGCATGCCATCATTTCCAACTAGTAAATGAAGATCAGTATAACCGTAGTGTTTAGCTTTGTCGATGATTTCTTTGAGTTGATCTGGAGAAAAGTACTTGCGTCCAGCGTCGATTGAGATCATTTTTCTTTTAGCCAGTTTTTCGTTTACCTGAGCTGCTCGTTCAGTGCTAGGAGTGGCTACTGCAGGTGTGACAACTTCGTTTTTCTTTTCTTCGTCAATTTTTACTGGTTCTGATTGTTCTTTTGAAACAGGAGTAGTTTTTTCAGCGACTGGAGTCTCGTCAGCTTTCTCTGCAATTACTGGGGATTCAGTTTTTTCGACTGTTGGAGCGAGTGTAGCTGAAGCATCCTTCTCCTCCGTGCTTTTTGCCTCAACTGTTTCTTCAATTTTGCTTTCAACCGATGTCTCAGCTGTCTGCGACTGTCCCTGAGCAGTTTGAGCTGCGCTTGGATTTTCTGGTGTTGGAGTGACGCTGTCGGCAGACACGACGTGGGTACCGAAGGCAAATCCTATGAGTACAGAAGCTGCCCCAATCGCGTATTTACGGATGGAGAAGCGCTGTTTCTTTTCTAGTTTCATGATAAAACCTCCTTGTTATTATGTTATGTGATAACGTTTACATAAAACTGTTTTTATTTTATTATCTAAACTATAAAAAGTCAAGCGGCTTTATGAAAGAACTATAATAAATGGAAAAAATCATAAGATTAGGAAGCTGTTTCCCCTAGCAAATCTGCTCTAGCAGAAAATTTTTCTGACTATTTTACTTGTTTTTAGTAAAAACGCTACTAATTATAGATTTACCTTTTATCGTATGTTCATACTAAATGGTGCATGCTATAATAGACATAGAAAAACCCGAGTCTAAACTCAGGTTTTTCTTATCGACCTCTATTACTTGAGATAAATTTAATCTTGTAGTAATCCGCTCGCTTATAAGTTTCGCTATAGGCCAGAACTTGACCAGTAGCTTCTAGCTTGGTTGTCTTGGTTTGGAAGACTGTTGGGAATTGTGTATCGATTCCTAATACAGAAGCAGCGTGCTCGGGGGTTGGGAATGCAATCTCATTGATTTCCTCAAAATGCTCATCACTCATGTGGATGTGGTAGTCCAGCTTGAAGCGTGTATAGATAGAACTATAGTAGTCAAGATTTGGATAGTTGGCATTGATATATTGTTCAGGAATATAAGAAGTGTGGTAGATATAAGTTACGTCATTACTTTGACGAATTCGTTCAATTTTATAGTAGAATTGATCACCACGTAATCCAAGTTTCTCCAAATATTCAAGTGTGTTTCCACGTTCGATAGAAAGGACGGTTACCTTATCATCTTTTGTTTCAAAGATTTCGACATCTGAAAATTCAACGAGTTTGTGCT
>CALHBZ010000286.1 GCA_937930605.1 Streptococcus oralis | reverse complement strand
GAATCTTTGTCATGATTTCATGACAAAGATTTTTTTTCACAAGATTTTGTGATAAAATATAGGAAGTAGAAAAAAGGAGGAGAAAATGGACGAATCGAGAGAGTTGAATGCCGTCATTGATGTGATTATGCTAGCAGGAACCATTCTCCTGAAAAGTGGCTCAGAGATTCATCGGGTTGAGGATACTATGATCCGTATTGCCCATTCGCAGGGAATTATGGATTGCAATGTTCTTGCCATGCCCGCTGCTATTTTCTTTTCTATCGAAAACACCAATATTTCTCGGATGAAACGGGTGACCTCATCCTCTTATAATATTGAAAAAGTTTGCGATGTCAACCAAGTATCACGGGAGCTTGTGGGTGGGCAGATTGATCTCTCGACAGCCTTTAAAAAGCTCAAAGAAATCGGCAATCAAGCCCTTCCTTATACCAAGTTCCAAGTGACTGTAGCAGCGACTCTCAGTGCCCCTTTCTTCTCGATTATGTTTGGGGGCAATGTCTATGACGCTTTTGGCGCAGCTATTGCGACCTTATTTGGATTTGCCTTCTCTCTTTATGTAGAGAAGTTTGTCCGCATTCCTTTTGTAACGGCCTTTGCGGGTGCCTTTGTTTTCGGATTGATTGCCCAGTTCTGGGCCCGCTATACAGGCTTTCCTTCGACAGCAGACCTGATTATAGCAGGAGCGGTCATGCCCTTTGTTCCAGGGATTGCTCTGACAAATGCGGTACGGGATATCATGACCAACCATATCAACTCTGGTATGAGCAAGATGTTTGAATCTCTGCTCATTACCCTCGCTTTAGGGGCTGGCACCTCAGTCGCCCTGGTTTTGATGACATAAGATGACTCTAACAAGTATTTTACTCCAAGCGGTGGCGAGTTTGCTCGCCATTATCACCTTTTTAATCGTACTGAATGTCCAACGCTCCATGCTCCTTCCTGGTGGTATTCTGGGAATGGGCGTTTGGCTCCTCTATCTCGTACTCAAAGAACCAACCAATGTCATCGTTGCGACCTTTATTGCGGCGGTGATTGGTTCTTGTATCAGCCAGATTTTAAGTATTCTCTATAAGACTCCAGCAGTGGTTTTTGTTTTGGCCATTCTTGCCCCCTTGGTACCGGGTTATCTATCTTATCGAACGACTGCTTTCTTTGTGACAGGCGATTACAGCCATGCCCTTGCTAGCGCGACCTTGGTGGTTATGTTGGCTCTGGTCATTTCTATTGGAATGGCTAGTGGAACGGTGATTTTAAAGATCTATTACTACATCCGAAAACAACGAGGAATCTCCTCCTAAGGCTGTCAAAGTAAAGGCTTGATTTGGTGAATCAAGTCTTTTTTCTCTCTTTTGCCCCTATTTGTGATAAAATAGAATGAAACGATTTTTTACAATGAATGAAAA
>CALHBZ010000285.1 GCA_937930605.1 Streptococcus oralis | reverse complement strand
AACGGTCAATGGCACGCATGGCACGCATGACAGAGTATTTTTCAGTATTTTCGTAGACTTTACCAGACTTACGCATACCAGCTGTATCAATCATGGTAAACTCTTGTCCATCCGCATCTGTAAAATGGGTGTCAATGGCATCGCGCGTTGTTCCAGCTACTGGACTAGCAATCACACGGTCTTCTCCCAAAATAGCGTTGATCAAACTTGATTTTCCAACGTTTGGACGACCAATTAAGCTGAATTTAATGACATCTGGATTTTCTTCTTCAACTTCATGTGGTAGATTTTCCACGATAGCATCCAGTACATCACCCGTACCGATACCGTGGACAGACGAAATCGGCAGCGGTTCTCCCAAACCTAGCGCATAGAAATCAAAGATATCATTTCGCATCTCAGGATTGTCAACCTTGTTAACGGCTAAGATAACAGGCTTATGGGTTTTATAGAGTTTGCGAGCTACGTACTCGTCCGCATCTGTAATCCCTTCTTTCCCAGACACCACAAAGACGATGACATCTGCTTCTTCCATAGCAATTTCTGCTTGGTGTTTGATTTGCTCCATGAAAGGAGCATCGACGTCGTCAATCCCTCCAGTATCAATCATACTGAAAGAACGGTTGAGCCACTCCCCCGTTGCATAGATACGGTCACGTGTCACACCCTCGACATCTTCTACGATTGAGATTCGCTCGCCAGCGATTCGGTTAAATAGGGTTGATTTCCCAACATTGGGACGTCCTACAATGGCAACAGTTGGTAAGGCCATGTTTTCTCACTTTCTACAATAACTTTTTCTGTTCTAGATTCTTCCGAGTTGAACTAGGTTCGGCTTGACCAAACTGCTCTGCCAAACGCTGACTCCAAGAGGTCGTCGCACGCGCACCAGCATAGTCTGCCTGTACTTGGTCATAGTCCAAAATCGCTTCAACTGACTGTTCTTGGTATTCTTCTTCAAAAACCACTTGGCTCAAAGGTAGTCTTGGTTTGACATCATGTTGTTGATTTGGCACACCGAGGGCAATCCCAAAAACGGGGTAGGTATAGTCAGGCAAGTTAAAAAGCGCTGCCACTTCTTCTGACTTATAACGGACCAAACCGATAATCACGCCACCATATCCCAGACTCTCTGCTGCAAGCAAGGTATTTTGCCCCGCAAGAGCCGCGTCCACAGACGTGATAAGGAGACCTTCCACTCCTTGGGGTTGGAAAGTGTCCGTATGAAGGTTTGCTCCCTTTTCAGCTCGGTTCAAGTCACCGACAAAAAGCAAGAAAGCAGCTGACTGGCGGATGGCTTCCTGAGGAACCAATTCATATAGGGCATCTTTCTTCTCTCGACTGCGCACAAAAATCACAGAGTAGGATTGAAAATTTTTCCAAGATGACGCCATTTGGGCAGCTGTCAAGATTTCATTTAAGTGTTCTTGAGAAATTTCTTGCTCCTTAAAGCGACGAACTGAAGTATGAGCTTTCATCAGTTTGATGGTTTCTGTCATCGGCGATTTTCTCCTTCTAGTCTTGTCTCCTCTGCCAAATAACGGATTCGTTCCATGACCCGCCTAGCTTCCCAAGTTTCATCATTTCCATTTTTTCCTTTGGCAAAATGTTTTTCCAAATCCTGGAAATTAAAGTTGGAAGTAAAGAAGGTTGGCAAATCTTCCTGCATGCGATACTGGAGAATGACTTGGAGAATCTCATCACGCACCCAAGGGGTAGACTGTTCTGCACCAATATCATCTAAAATCAGGACTTCAGAAAGCTTGATCTCATCTACCAAGGTCTTCACAGATCCTTCACCGATGGCATTTTTCACATCAATGACAAAACTTGGATAGTGGAGAATGGTTGTTGAAGCGCCACGTTTTTCAGATAGGTCATGGGCCAGGGCCGCCATCATGAAACTCTTACCGACACCAAAATCTCCGTAAAGATAGAGACCTTTTCGGATACTTGGGTAAAGGTCAACAAAGGCATAGAGTCTCTCAAAAATGGGCAAACGGCCTAAATCATCCAAGTCTATCTGAGCCAATTTCGCTTTCTTGAGACTTGCTGGTAGATTAATCAACTTGAGACGATTTTTGATTGCCGCCTCTTTTTCTGCCGCGATTAGTTCTGGTGTTTCTTCATAAGATACATCTGCATAACCGTGATTCATGATCAAAATAGGCTTGTAGCCACGCGCTATATAGTCTGCATCCCCACGAAGAAACTTATCCCGTTCTGTAATATATTGGTTGAACTTGGAAATGCTACGATTTAACTCCTCTTGGCTGAGGGATTCTTTCTGGATAAAAGCCGCTACATCTGGGTCCTTCATGATCTGCTGGACTAGGTCCTGATACTGAAAACGACTTGTCTGACGTTTGATTACGTCACCAACACTTTCCATCTAGTCTCCTCCTTCTTCTAATCGGGCTAACATTTCTTGTTTTTTGCGTTCTAGCTCCAAACGAGTTTCCTCGCTGGTTTGATTCTTGTATTCTGGATTGCTCCACTTGGGAACATTTGTCTTAGTTGAGCTGGCCTTGTTTTTCTGTTCTTCTTGCCCTTTTTGCTGGTGTTCTCGAATCCGAAGCACGGCTTCCTCTGCTGTCCGAATCTTACGATAGGCATAGTCGTTGGCGACCTTCATGGCGTATTTTTCATTGACATTGGCCGAATCAACCTTGTTAAAGGTTAAAAGTAAGACGATATTGATAACTTCGTCCAGCAAGCCTAAAGACGCCATCTGGTGAAGGAGTTCTCTTTCACTCTGGGTGATGTTTCCCTTACGTGTTTGCTTGATTTCGGCTAAAAATTCCAGGGGAGTTTTATTTTTAGCTTCCCTGATAATGGTCATTTCTTTGGGGCTAAAGTCAGAAGACGCTGGTTTTTGTGCTATCTTTTCACGCATGCGTTTGACTGAAATAACTTGAGCCACTGTAGTCGCCTTGGCTAATTGATAGGTTTCAAACCAGGTCCATTTTTTCTCATCTGCGATGGCAAATAATTCCAAAACATCCGCCTGCTCGTTTTCAAAACGCAGACCATCTCGAGCCATCAAGCGCTGAAAATGCTCCAAGTCAAAATCATTTTTCACCTTACTCTTAGACTCGATTGGAGTCACTTCTTCGGTCAAGTTTGGAAAGACTTGGCTCAAAGAAACGGAGAGTGCTTCTCCCTCACTTGGAATCTGTTTCATAGTAGAAACAGCTGTATCGCCAATCTTTTTTTCCAACAGTGCACGGTAAATAGTATGCCGCAAAAATTCCTGACTGGAGAGGGGAGAATGAAGCTGTAATTCATAGGTTTCCCCTTTCTGATAAAGGGTTAACAAGTCCAAAGCAGATAAGATTTTAAAGGACTGGAGGAGCGTATTCATCCCGAAGTTTAAATGATTAAGAATGTTAGCAAAAAGGTGTTCCTTTTGCCCGCCATCCCAAAAGGTAATAGCATATAGATAGAGGCTCAGCGCCTCCTGACCGATAATCGGGAGGTAGCACTGCACCAGGGAAGAGGTATCTTGTGACACCCGATTATTCTTTAGAAAAGAAAAACGGTCATTTGGCTTCATCTATTTTTCCTTTTTCTTTTTTGAGGACTGGGTGATTTGCTGGAGCAGACTCTCCAACTCACTCACATCCTTAAAACTACGGTAAACGCTGGCAAAACGAACATAGGTAATCTCATCAAGCTCCGCCAATTCCTCCATTACTAAAGCCCCAATATATTCACTTTGGATCTCATTCTCACTGCGACTACGGAGTTTTTGCTCGATACGATTGACCACCATGTTGATTTCATCACTTGACACAGGACGCTTCTGGGCTGAACGGATAATCCCATTAAAGATTTTATCTCTCGAAAATTGTTCTCGTGTACCGTCTTTCTTGACGACAACCAGCGTTCTTTCTTCTACTCGTTCATAGGTCGTAAAACGATGCTGACACTCATCGCACTCACGTCTTCGACGGATGGTATTTCCTTCTTCGGCTTGTCGACTATCAACAACACTAGACTTGGTAGTCCCACATTTTGGACAACGCATGCTTTTCCCTCCTTGTCGTTTTCTTTTCATTATACCATTTTTTGAGCAATTCCCAAAACAATTCTTATTTTTACTTGACAAGTTTTTTGTTTTATTGTATTATTTTATTAGAACAATAAAGGTAAAGAAAGGAGACTATGATGTCCTGGATTTTTGATAATACAAAACCAATCTATTTGCAGATTATGGAAAAAATCAAACTAGATATTGTTTCCCATAAACTGGAACCCAACCAACAGCTCCCAACCGTGAGAGAGCTGGCAAGTGAGGCTGGGGTCAATCCCAATACTATCCAACGTGCCTTGTCTGATCTTGAACGTGAAGGCTTGGTCTACAGCAAGCGTACAACCGGACGCTTTGTGACAGAGGATCGGGACTTAATTGTCCAAACTCGCAAACAACTATCTGAGGAGCAACTGAAAAACTTTGTAACTGGCATGCTTCAATTCGGTTACAATCGTGAAGACTTACCCTCTGTATTAAGCGGTTATATTAAAGGAGTTTAAAAGTATGACATTACTAGCATTTGAAAATGTATCCAAATCTTATGGTTCTACAGCAGCCCTCAACAATATTTCCCTTGAGATTCCCGCTGGGAAAATCGTCGGTCTTCTTGGACCAAACGGTTCTGGAAAAACAACCTTGATCAAACTAATCAATGGACTTCTCCAACCAGACCAAGGTCGTGTCCTCATTAACAGCATGGAGCCAAGTCCTGCTACCAAGGCGATTGTCTCTTATCTACCAGACACGACTTATCTGAATGAGCAAATGAAGGTAAAGGATGCTCTAACCTATTTTAAAACCTTCTATCAGGATTTCAATCTCGAAAAAGCCCAACACCTTTTAGCCGATCTCGGTATTGATGAAAACAGTCGCCTCAAGAAACTATCAAAAGGGAACAAGGAAAAGGTCCAACTCATTCTGGTTATGAGCCGTGAAGCCCGCCTCTACGTTCTTGACGAACCAATCGGAGGCGTGGATCCAGCTGCCCGTGATTATATCCTCAATACCATCATCAATAACTACTCACCAACTTCTACGGTACTGATTTCAACCCACTTGATTTCAGATATTGAGCCAATCTTGGATGAGATTATCTTCCTCAAAGACGGAAAAGTCGTCCGCCAAGGAAATGTTGATGATATTCGTTACGAGTCAGGCGAATCAATTGACCAGCTCTTCCGCCAGGAATTTAAAGCCTAAGCAAAGGAGATTATTATGTTTTGGAATCTAGTTCGTTATGAATTTAAAAATGTCAATAAATGGTATCTGGCACTCTACGGTGCTGTACTTGCAATTTCAGTTTTGATTGGAGCTTTTATTAGCAGTCTTAGCCAGAGTTACAATCCTAACAATGCTGCTTATTTCATCTTCTTTTTAGTACTAGTTTTTGGTGGGCTCAGCGTTACTCTCTGGATCGCGACGATCTTTCTAATCATCCGACGCTTCAAGGGAAGTGTCTACGATCGTCAGGGCTATCTGACATTGACGCTGCCCGTCTCTGAACACCAGATCATCACCGCCAAATTACTAGGTGCTCTCATTTGGTCAATCATAAGCTATATTGTATTTATCTTGAGTATCATTATTATCTTCTCACTCACCCCTGTAGTGAAAGATTTGCCACTCCTCTATCGATTTATCTCTCCTTATCTCGGTTACGGTTGGCTCTATGCCCTCTCTCTTCTGGTGGGTTCAATTACTTGGATTTTATCTATTTACCTTTGTATCTCAATTGGTCAACTATTTAACGAATATCGTGCCGCTATGGGAATTTTAGCCTATATCGTGCTTAACATCGTGATTGGCTATATTTCTATCTTCTTCCGGATCGAAAATGACTTTAACATGATGGTTGGTACAGAAATCCTGCAAAATCTCTTTTTATCAGCTATCTACTATCTCGGTACCTACTATATTTTGAAAAACAAGATTAACTTGCAATAAAAAATGCCCAGCTAAAAAGCTGGGTTTTTCTTTAACTCAATATCAAACTGGCTACAAGAGGGCTTACAAATACGTAGAGAATACCAGTAACACCAATAGCCAAGCCACCCATGGCTCCTGCTACAGAACCATATCGAAAGGCGGTCCCAGTTCCAACAGCATGCCCTGTCCCTCCAAGGGAAAGCCCGACTGCTACTGGGTCGTCAATTTTCAACCACTTCAAAAGGGTTGGTCCTATAACACTTGTTAAAATCCCAGTTGCCACTACGACTACCAAGGTCACAGTCGTCAAACCTTGCAATTTTTCTGTGATTCCCACTGCCATGGCGGTTGTCACTGACTTGGGAAAGAGAGAAATGGCTAGGAAAAAGTCCATTCCAAATATTTTCGCCACTATGGCGGTGAAGCTAGTGTTGACAACTACTGCTAACAGACTACCAAAGAGAATACTCCGCGCATGGTGCTTCATCAGATGAAAACTCTTATAAAGCGGAATCCCTAGAGCTACGGTCGATGGGACGATCAAGTTGTTCAGATAAACCCCACCTTGATAGTAATCTTGGTAAGAAATACCCGTTACCTTTAGAAAGATGATAATGAAAATAGCTGACAAAAGCAAAGGCGTCGTCAAAGGATGTGGAAAACGCCTGTAAATCAACATTCCCGCTAGATAAGCTAGGATAGACAGTGCAATCCCAAATAGAGGATTGGATACAAATTCGCTCATTTGACTCCTCCTTTCTCATAGTCACCCTCAAACCGTCGCTTGATAAACTGAACCACTAGAGCTATAAGGATAATATTAATCACCGCTGCAAAAAAGACAATCAAGACGATAGGTAAGAGATAGGGAGCAATCACATCAAACTTTTCCATGATTCCCACCGCTGGCGGCAAAAAGAGAATGGTCATATTAGCCAGCAAGAAATTCCCAACCATATTGACATGCCTCGTTCTCAGCCACTTGAACTGTAGGGCTATAAAAAGAATAATCAAACCGATAATACTGCCTGGGATGGGCAGATGAAAGAAACTGGAGATTCCTTCACCGATTAGAGAAATCACAAAAAGAATCATTAATTGAACATATAATTTCATCCTAAACTCCTTGAAATAGAATTCTTGCATACCAGTTTACTCTTTTTTCAGAAAATTTCAAGGAAATATCGAAATTTTTCTTTCTTGCAAGGATTGATCAAAAGTAGTATAATCATTGCATGCGCAATCATCTTCTGTTACAAAGACAGTTAGTAATGACTTTGTGATTTTAACCTTTAAAAGAAAGGAGAAAGCAATGACCTATTTGGAAAGGTGGTTTGACTACAACCGCCGTCAAAAGGAAATGGAAGCCATATTAGAAGAAACTATTGCCCAGCAGAGTGAACAAAGGCTGAACTTAAAAGAGTTTTACCTGCTCTACTATCTGAATCTAGCCCAAGAAAAATCTCTACGACAGATTGACCTGCCAGATAAACTCCATCTCAGTCCGAGCGCTGTTTCTCGAATGGTAGCTCGCCTGGAAGAGAAAAACTGTGGTTTGCTTAGTCGCAGATGTTGCGATCAGGATAGAAGGGCTAGTTTTATCTGCCTGACTGACGAGGGACAAACAACCCTAGCTTACCTGCAAAAGGCCGTCGAAGAAAGACTGGAAATTAGTCTTGATTTCATTTCTTAATCAGATTTTTTAAAAAAGTTGCGTGCGCAATCATTTTTCTTGACATTCCTCTTTTCAAGGAGTAAAATAAAATCAAGATCGAATAAAGGAGTTTTATATGATCGAAATTACCTATCTAGACGCCAGCAAGCAAGAGAGAACCATGACTTTTGAGTCTTATGAAGACTTTGAACGTTCTCAACAAGCCTGCCTCATCGGCGTCGCAGACTACTACCCAGTCCAAAAATTAACCTACAATGGTCATGATTTGGACTACCATGGGACTTATGGAGATGTCTTCTTCTATCTCATGAAACAAGATTTAAGCCAATATAAGTAAAAAGGAGAAATACAATGGCAAAAGCAATTACAGATGCAACATTCGAACAAGAAACAAAAGACGGTTTGGTCTTAGTAGACTTCTGGGCAACTTGGTGTGGTCCATGTCGTATGCAAGGTCCAATCTTGGATAAATTGTCTGAAGAACTTTCAGAAGATGTCTTAAAAATCGTTAAAATGGACGTAGATGAAAATCCAAATACTGCTCGTGCATTTGGTATCATGTCTATCCCAACCCTTCTCTTCAAAAAAGACGGCCAAGTTGTGAAACAAGTTGCTGGTGTTCACACTGCAGAACAAATCAAGGCCATCGTTGCTGAATTAAGTTAATCACATTAGAGACCAAGTGCTTCATTTGGTCTCTTTTTTCTTGCCCTTTGCCATTTTTCAAAAAATATGCTAGACTGTAGGTAGAATATTACGATGTTTGGGACATGCCATCGCTAAAAAAAACCTCTACTTGGTATTTTTTAGCTCCTCTCAAGGGAGCTTTTTGCGTGCTCTGAACATGTCCCACTTTGGAAGGAGTACTATGAAACGTCAATCAGCCTTGGTCGTCTTTAGCGGCGGTCAAGATTCCACAACCTGCCTCTTTTGGGCTAAAAAACACTATGAAACAGTCGAAGCCGTCACCTTTACCTACGGTCAACGCCATCATCTCGAAATTCAAGTTGCTAGAGAAATCGCTAAGGAACAAGGTATTCGTCATCACATCTTAGATATGTCTCTACTGGGACAAATCACTGAAAATGCCCTAACCTCTGATATGGAAATCGAGCAAAAAGAGGGAGAGGTTCCCAATACCTTCGTTGACGGTCGCAACCACCTATTTCTATCCTTTGCGGCAGTTCTAGCCAAGCAACGTGGTATTAAAGATATCGTGACAGGTGTCTGCGAGACAGACTTCTCAGGCTACCCTGACTGTCGAGATGTCTTTGTCAAATCCCTTAATGTTACCCTCAACCTTGCCATGGATTACGACTTTGTTATCCAAACACCTCTCATGTGGCTAGATAAAGCTGAAACTTGGGAGTTAGCCGATCAACTCGGTGCCTTTGACTACGTTCGTGAAAAGACCTTGACCTGCTACAATGGAATTATCGGAAGTGGCTGCGGTGATTGTCCAGCCTGTCACTTACGTCAACATGGTTTAGATGTTTATCTCTCACAGAAAGGAGAGGGCTAATGTTTTTTGCACCCAAAGAAATCAAACAGGAAACTGGGGAGTCCCTTGTCTACAATCCTCACAGAACCTTGGTATCAAAAGAATTTACCTTCGATGCTGCCCACCACCTCTTTCACTATGAAGGAAAATGCAAATCCTTGCATGGACACACTTATCATTTGCAGATTGCTGTCAGTGGATTTTTAGATGAACGGGGTATGACTTATGATTTCGGAGATATCAAAGCCATCTACAAGAGCTACTTAGAGCCCCACTTGGACCATCGCTATCTCAATGAAACCCTGCCTTATATGAACACGACTGCTGAAAATATGGTTTACTGGATTTTTCAAACCATGAGTCAAGAGTTACCAGATGAGCGTGGTCTCCGTTTGGAATATGTTCGCCTCTATGAGACTCCGACTGCCTTTGCAGAGTTTAGACGGGAGTGGTTAGATGACTAGGGAACGTGTCCTCAAACTACCTGTTCTGGAAATTTTCGGCCCAACCTTTCAAGGTGAAGGCCGTGCTATCGGGCAGAAAACCATGTTTGTCCGTACTGCTGGTTGCGACTACCACTGCGACTGGTGCGACTCTGCCTTTACTTGGGATGGTTCTGAAAAACCAACTCGTATGACAGCTGACGAAGTCATTGCTGCCTTAGATAAACTAGGGAGCTATGACTATGTCACCCTATCTGGCGGAAATCCTGCTATCCTAGCAACCAACATGGCCGAATTAGTCACCAAACTCAAGGAACGTGGGGTCACTCTGGCTGTTGAGACCCAAGGTTCCCGCTGGCAAAATTGGTTAAAAGACATCGACCAAGTCACTCTCAGCCCCAAACCTCCTTCATCCAAGATGGAAGTCAACTTTGAGACCTTGGATTTCATCGTTTCTCAACTAGATCCAGATAAAGTCACCTTTAAAATCCCTGTCTTTGACGATGCCGATTTGGCCTTTGCCAAAGGCATTCAAGAGCGCTACCAACCCGATGTTCTCTTCTTATCAGCAGGAAACCCTGAGCCCAAGGCTAGAGGCAATATTGTCCAAGACCAACTGGACCGTCTCAAAGAACTCTGGGAACATGTCGCTGCCGACGACAGCTGGGGCAATGTCCGCGTCCTTCCTCAACTCCATACCCTCCTCTACGACAACCAACGTGGTGTTTAAGATTAGAAAGAAAAAATCATGTCACAACAAGAAGAAATGAAAAATCTAAGCCTACTGGGCAACAAAGAAACCAACTACATTTTCGAGTATCAACCAGAAGTCCTCGAATCCTTTGACAATCGTCATGTGGAAAATGACTATTTTATCAAATTCAACTGTCCTGAATTTACCTCGCTTTGTCCTATTACGGCTCAGCCAGATTTTGCGACGATTTATATTTCCTACATTCCTGACAAGCTCTGTGTCGAGTCAAAATCCCTCAAACTCTACCTCTTTAGCTATCGAAATCATGGGGATTTTCACGAAAACTGTATCAACACTATCGGGAAAGACTTGGTCAACTTGCTCGACCCTCGCTATTTAGAAGTCTGGGGAAAATTCACTCCACGCGGAGGCATTTCAATCGACCCTTACTACAACTACGGTAGACCTGGAACCAAGTATGAAGGCTTAGCAGAACAACGCCTCTTCCAACACGACCTTTACCCAGAGAAAATTGGCAACCGCTAAACTCATACTCAATGAAAATCAAAGAGCAAACTAGGAAGCTAGCCGCAGGTTGCTCAAAGCACTGCTTTGAGGTTATAGATACGGCTGACGAAGTCAGCTCAAAACACTGTTTTGAGGTTGTGGATAGAACTGACGAAGTCAGTAACCATACCTACGGCAAGGTGAAGCTGACGTGGTTTGAAGAGATTTTCGAAGAGTATCATACGAAAAAGCCTTGCTCCTCAAGATGAGGAGCAAGGCTTTTTGAATTTCAATTATTCTTCTGTTCCAAGGAAGTTTTTCGCAACAAGAGCTGCAAGTACACCACCAACGATTGGAGCAAGGATGAAAATCCAAACTTGTTGAAGGGTCGCGCCACCTACAAAGACAGCTGGTGCCAAGCTACGAGCTGGGTTTACTGAAAGTCCAGTGATGTTCAATCCAACAAGGATCATAGCTGTCAATGACAAACCAATCACCAAACCAGCGATTGCACCGCTGCCCTTGCTTGCTGAAGTGACAGTCATAATAACCAAAACAAACAAGAAAGTTGCAATTGTTTCAAACAAGAAACCACCAAAGACAGTTACACCGTTTGCCAAGGCATTTTCACCAAGACTAGCAGTTGACATACCTGAGTTAGCCAAGAGGAAGAAGACCGCACCTGACGCAAGGAAAGCTCCAACCACTTGTCCAAGGATGTAGTTTACAAGCTCTGAAGATGACAAGCGTTTGTTTACAAACATAGCGATCGAAACAGCTGGGTTCAAGTGAGCACCTGAAACAGTTCCAATTGAGAAAGCTGCGACTACGATTGCCAAACCAAAGGCAAAAGCAATTCCAAGGTGTCCAAGACCCTCTGTACCATTTCCAAAAACAACGGCTCCTGTTCCGATGAACACAAGCATGAAAGTACCAATTAATTCAGCGACAAATTTTTTCATTTTCTATCTCCTTTTTTTAAAAAAATCTATGTATTAGTCTATCAAAACAAACAGGTGGATTCAAGAAAAGTGCTCTGAACATATATTTTGGCTGGATATCCTTTGTTTATTATAGGGAAAATAGAGGAAATGGCCTATCTTTCAGTTTTTTTGTTGGAAAATATAGTTTTTAGGTTATAATAGGAGGAAGGTAACTTCACGATATTCTACAAGGTATAGAAAGGGCGCTGTTTATGATTGAGTCATTATCGCAGTTCGGCTTTATTTTGATGGTTTTTACTCCGTTTATTGCGGTGCCAATTTTCTGTTTCTTTGTGGGCTGGATGATTCCTAGGTCGCAAATAACGGAAAAAAGTATCATGGCTGTATTAAGCTTTGTCCTTTTTTGCTTGGTTTTGATTTCATATTATGCTCCTCAACTACTGGGAATGTTTTTTTGGGGCCTGATTTGGTTCTTTATTGGTCTCCTACGTGCTAAAAATTATAGCAAGTCACAGTTCTGGATAAGGTGGCTTATATTTAGCGTCTGTTTTACAATCTATATTTTGGTTTATTTACATTTCTTCAAGTTTTTTTTAAAATTTTAGCTTCCACGCTTGTTCTAGGAGCAGGTTTAATTGAATCATGAAAAAACAAGGCTGGGACATTTTTGTCCCAGTCTTGTTTTTTTATTCCTTGCTAGTATGCCGCTTTCCTGAAGCAATAGCATCTGCCTCAGTCATGGCTACGACTCGATCAAAACGTGTATTGGATGGCATATTCTCCATGCTATACCAATAGACATCTGCTTTCCCGTATCGAGCGACATAAACCGTTCTTGTTTGTTGCTGTTCCGCTGCCAGTCTCTCCGCTTCTTGGCGTGCTTCCTCTGCAAGGCGAGCCTCTTCAGCCCGTTGATTAATTGCATTTTGAACTTGTCCGATGCGATCCGTTAAGTTAGATTTTGTAGTTGGATCTGCAACGCGTTCGACAGCAGCTTGTGCTGAAGAAATATTTTCTTGAATCGGATTGTTTTCGAGTTGTTGGACAGCCTGATTGGCTTCCTCAACAATTTTCTTAGTCTCCGCTTCCTTACGCGCTTGTTCCTCGCGAGCTTTTTTCTCCTCTTCCTGCTTTTGTTTCTGCGCGTCTTGTAGCTCTTTTTCTTTGCGTTCTTTCTCTTGCTTTTCTTTTTCCTTTTCTTTTTTACTGTTAGATGCTGTAGGGCTAGTAGTTTGTGATGACGATGAGCTAGTCGAGGAACTATTAGATGTAAATTTTGTTATCTGGCTTTGTTCTGTCTGCTCTTTAATAACATTAGGAGTTAGTTTACCTACTGCATAGCTTCCTAGTATTCCGATAATAGTAACAGCAATAGCGATATTGCGCTTTCTAATATTCGGCTTTCGTTTTGTGAATCGCCAAATACCAAAGCATCCTCCTAGGAACATCAATGGCATAGTGATTGGTGCAAGAATGATGATGAAGAGAACTGCCAGAACAAACAGTATTTTCTTCAAGGTCGGCTTTTCAAAAATTTTTTTCAAATTAAAACTCCCTTCGGATATTTATCCAAGGACATCATATCACAAAAGGGAAGCGTTTTCAACAAATGATTTGTAGTATTTGAAAATATAGATTTGATTTTGTTCTTTAAAAGAATAAAGAATCAGACTCAGATGATTCATCGGAGTCCGATTCTAAAGATATGAGTTTATTCCCCCAACTCCTCACTGTAGGCAATAATCTGATCAACTGTGCCGGACAAGAACTGGATAGTATCGCGCAGTGGTTTATCTGTTGAAATATCTGCTCCTATAATCATAGCAGACTCAATCGGAGTCTTGCTGCCGCCAGATTTTAGCAGTTCCAGCCAGTCACGGGCACCATTTTCGTCATTTTTCAGGTGGAGGTAACCGGCAGTAGAGATGACCAGACCTGCAGAGTAAGTGTAACTATACAAGCCCATGTAATAGTGAGCCTGACGCATCCAAGTCAGGGCAGCATCGTCGTCAATCTCAACAGCATCGCCCCAGAATTCTGTCAAAACTTCTTTCATGATAGCGTTGAGTTTGCTTGCACCGAAGGTTCCGCCTTCTTCAATCAAAGTATAGACCTTGCGTTGGAAGGCAGCTTCCAGCAAGTGAGTGATGAAGTTGTGGAAGTAAGTATCCGTCAGACGGTGAGCCAGGGCAAAGCGTTTCTGGCGAGGGTTATCAAACTGGCGTTCCAGATAATCACTGAGCAGGAGCTCATTAAAAGTAGACGGTGCTTCCACATAGTAGGTGGACATGTGGGCGTTGAAATAGCTTTGGTGATTGTCTGAGAAGATAAACTGACCAGAGTGACCGATCTCGTGAATCAGGGTATAGACATCACTCATACGTCCAGTCCAGCTCATGAGGACATAAGGGTGAACCCGATAAGGATCAGCAGCATAGCCTCCAGAGTCCTTTCCAGCATTGGCCGCAAAGTCGACCCAGCGTTCTTCCTTATAGCGGGCAACTTCTTGACAATACTCTTGTCCGAGTGGCTCAACTGACTTCATGACGAGGTCATAGGCATCATCAATGCTGACTTCAGGATTGAGCTCGCTGTCTAAGTCCAGTTTCCAGTCGGCAAAGGTCATTTTTTCAAGTCCGTTTACCTTAGCGACATGCTTGAGGTATTTCTGAGCTACTGGGGCAAATTCGCTCATAATCAAGTCAATCTGCCGGTCAAACATAGAGCGATCAACTTCTTGCTCAGCTAGTAAGTAGTCAAAGACAGAGTCATAGCCCTTCATGTCAGCCAGCAGTTTTTCAGACTTGACCTGAGCCAGATAGGCAGCTGCAGCAGTGTTTTGGTGCTGACGAAGGCCTTCAGAGAAAGAGCGGAAAGCTTTTTCGCGGATTTCTGCATTTTCGTGGTTTTGGTAGAAATTCTCATAGGTGACAAAGCTATTTTTGTAAACTTTGCCGTCTACTTCGAAGTCAGCCATAGCAAAGTCGCCAGCCCGCATCTTAGTGTAAATATCCTGTGGACTGTAGAAGACTTCGCCCAGATTAGTCAAGGCTTTTTCGACATCTGCTCCCAGATAGTGGGCTTTTTTGATTTTAGCTTGGCGAATGACTGAGGTCAAATGGGATTCTTGGCCTAGTTTCTCCAAGACAGCTTCATCTGCACCGACCAGGGCGTCGTCAAAGAAGCTGAGTGCGACATTGGCCTCAGTCTCAAACTCCATGGCTGCTTGGGCAATCTGCGCAAAGCTCTCATCACCAAAGTCAGTGGTCTGTGGCATAAAGCCGTAGTTGCCGATGTGGCTAATCTGGATATAAATCTGCTCTAGTTCAGTAAATGCCCGTTCAAAATCTTCGAAAGTACTGAGCTTGCCTTGGTAATCACGGACGAATTTTTGGATGTCCTCTCTGGCCTTTTCGATGGCCCGCAGGAAGTCCTCTTGGTCTTGGTAAAGAGTCGTTAGGTCCCAGAGTTCATTTTCTGGAAATTCAGAACGATGTTTTTGTTCCATAGTTTACTCCTTTTGATTAAATAGCTATATTCAGTATAGCAAAAAATCCTTCAGAATGGTTTGCTTGTAGAAAAAAATTAGGGGAATATGACTTCAGCAGTCTGCTTAGAAAAAAGAAGTGAACTTGTTGAGAATATCTAGAAACAGTTGATAGTTCTGAAATTTATGATGGGGGTTAAATGAAAGGCACTATTGAAGAAATTTAAAACAAATATTTCAATTCTTAACACTACGTTTTAGATAAACGGTGAAATAAAATTTTGCTGATATACTAAGCATATCAGAGTATTGCATTTCATGCAATACTCAACACTAATAGCCTTAAAGAATATAAAGAGCTGCATGAACAATTATCAGATTAATGCCTATATTCTTAATTTTAGTTAAATACAGCTAGTTAGTGATAAAGGAGGTTTATATGGAAACAAGAGAAGAAATTGTTTCAAAATTAGGGTTAATTCGTGAGAATATTCTGGGATTTATTCAGGCACGTTCACGTCAAGTTGCACTTGTTAATCAAATGCGAACTGCCAAATTAATTCAACAAGAAGAATACAGTGATAACACGTTATCTCATAAATCTTTTAAAATCGCATTTTCAGTCATGGTATTTTCAAGTGTTGCAATACTTTTGGGAGATTTATTATATGTTTTATTGTTCGGGGCTGTAAATCGATTATTTAGTGACCTCTTCTTTGAGATTTTGTTTATATCGGGATTCTTATTTTTATTGTATCGTCGTATGAAAGGTTCCAAAGATAGCTGGATATATCCAGCAACACTCATTATGGGAGGGATTTTACTTGTATTCCCACTACGTTTACTTCTGACTCCTAATCCCATAACAATAATTTTACTGGGCTTATCTGTTGTAGCGACATATTTTATTATTCAAAATAAGTTGGATTTAATGATTGCCCTTGCAAATAAGACTATTCGTAGTGAAAATGAACAGCATTTAAGAGACTATCAAGCAGTAGTTACAGAAAATCAAAGATTAGATTTGGCCTATCAGCAAGAGGGTCAATTAATGGAGAGGTTTCGTGATCAGGCTTTAGCGATTGGCCAAGGATGGTATCCCAAAGATTACTATGCTCTAGACGCAGTAGAGTACTTAATTCATGCGTTTGATAATTTTAAAGCAGATAGTATAAAAGAAGCAATAAATCTATACGATACTCATCTAGATAGAGCGGCACGTCGAGCATTTGAAATGGAAATGCTTGAACTAGAAAAGGAACAGATTATTAATCAGGAGAGAATGATTAGACTTCAAGAACATGCTAATATTTTAAGAGCACGTCAAATTGCAGAAACACAGGAGGCCGCTGCAGCCTCGCGTGCCGTAACAAATGAGCTTGAGAATATTCGTCATGGAAGATGAAAGATTTAGGAAGGAAATGATTATGAATAAAAAGTTATATTTATTGTTATGCTCTAGCATATTCGTCATTGGTGGGTGCACATCCAATCATGAGAATCAACCTACACTACAGGAAGATACTAAAGTTTCAGGCAACAAGACTGGTACAGAGTTAATGAACGAAATGGAGAGTGTTGGAATAATTGAATTTTTCAATAGCACCCCTAAAACGATTTTGTATGGAATTTCAGGTAGTGATGTCAATAAAAATTCTGAGGTTAAAGCAGTATACATAATTGAAAAGGGGAAAATGACAAGGTATATTCTAAAAGGGTATAAAGATAATACTTTATCAGCTCTAAAATCCAAATCTGATGAAGAAATTCTAAAAATTGCCCAAGAATATGATGAGAAATATTTTGAACAGAGAAAAGAGAAAAAAATTAATGCTGCTAATGAGGGGATAAAATTATCAGAGGAAAATATAAGTTCTGGAAAAGATGATGAAGATTATGGCCAAAGATCTATTGAAAATTATAAAGCAGCAAGAGAATTTTATTCGAATTTAACTTATAAACAATTTAGGAAACCAAACTCAGATATCAAGTTGAAATCAAATGTTTGGACTGATTCATCAGGTAATTATGTATTCCAAGAGAGTTTGATTCATATGCCATATGTGGATATACTAGATATTAGTGTGGATTTTGAATGGACAAAAGCGGCAGTTGAAAATGAAATCAAAAAAGCAGATTATGTTGATACAAAATTTCAAGCTACACCAACTTATGAAAGTATGCCATATATCATTTCTGGGGAACAATGGGTAGGTATTAGAACTGAGAATATGCTATTGAGTAGACAACTTGTCAAGAAAAAAATAAGTTTTGGCCTTGATAAAATTGGAACAAAAAATGTTATAGAGGAAGATTGATTTTCTTTGATATGTTTATATGAACTACATAAATTTTAATCTATTTCATTCGGAGGGGGTTCTTTAAATTATGAATAAATCAACAAAACAAGGTATTATTATCGGTGCTGCTATTATTGCTACAGTGGGGCTATCATCAACTGTGAAGGCCGATGAGACGAGTGTGTCTCAACCACAGGCTAAAACACCGATGAGTGTTTCAAATGAGGATAAAATTGCTGAAACTACAAAAGAAACAGTTGATATGGCAAAGGCAAATGCCGATGAAACAGCTAAAACTGTTACTGAGCAGGAACAAGTTGTAAGTGAGATCAATCAAAAAGTTAAGGAAGCTGAAACTACTGAAAAAATAGCTACTGAAACATACGCTAAAACAAAAGAAATTGCAGAAAAAGCAACCCCTGAAAATATTTCAAAAGCTGAAGATGTTATTAAAATTAAAGAAGAAGGGGTGAAAATTGCTGAAGAAGAATTGAAGAAAGCTGAAGGAAATGAGAAGTCAGCTGAAAAAATAGAATCTGAGTCAAGAGAAAATTATGAAGTTGCTACTAAAAAAGTTGAAGCTGAGAAAGCAAAAGTAGAATTAGCTAAGGAAAGAGTTAAGAAAGCTGAGCGTAGTTTAGAAGAAACAACTTTGACAAAAGCTCAAGAGATAGTAAATATTGCAGGCAATAAGCTTAAAGAGGCTGAAACTATATATAAAGCAGCTCAAGCTGAACTGACTCGTGCTAAAGAATTTGATGCAGAGCGTCAAGTAAAAATAGACGAAAGAAAATCAGCTCTAGATAAGCTAAAAACTGAGAAGAATATTTTTGCTCTTGAACAAAGTCTCGAAGATGCCAAAGCAAAGGTTGGATCTAAAGAAAAAGTTCTTGAAGAGATGAAGGCTAGGTTAGATGCAGCTCAATCTGAAATTGAAAATGCTAAAAAAGCACTTACAGATGCACAAGCTGCCTACGACCTTGTTCTTAAAAAATTTGAACAAGATCGTAAATTGCGTCAAATCGTCATTCCAAAAGACTATGCTCAACATGACATCAATGATCTTGCATGGTTTGAAGCAAACCAAAAACGATTTTTAGATGCACAACCGAAAAACAACGCATCTGACTACGACATGCCTCCAATCGGCTCAAATGCCGACAAGGTTGATCTTGCAAATATGACCAATGCCCAACGTCGTGAAATTGCCGAATTCGTCGCTCAAATGATGAATGACATTCAAACTCAATACTGGACTCATCGTGACCCAAGTAAGGTCCTCTCGACCATTAAGTTGACAGATCAAGGTCAAACCTTAGCTCAAAAAGTTGCTGACGAATACAGTGCCTTTTACGCTGCAAATGGAGGCACTCCCGACAAGTTCAACTTTGCGAAAAACTGGGGCCACCAATACGATGTTCTTAGCAAATACAAAGTTAGTGAATCACTTGGTGGATTATTACCCGTATGGCATCAAGAAAACCGTAACGGTTATACCATGATGACTCTAAAACAAGATATCGCAGACAACATTCGCAAAATGATGCTTGAAGATACAAGATCTGCCAATGGTCACGCAAAACACTTGCTTGATCCAAACGCAAACGGTGCAGGTACAGGTGTTGCTGTCAGCACAGGTTCTGTCAACATCATCAAAATTCCAAAATACGTTTTGGGCACAGCTCCTCTTGCATCAAACTACAAAAACACCGACCAAGATGCTGAAAACGCATTAAAACAAAACACAGGTTTGTCTGTAGCAGAAAAAGCTCTTGAAAAAGCTAAAGCTAACAAAGCAAAAACTGAATCAGCAGTCCAAGATGGTGAAACAGCATTAGTAGCTGCTCAAAAAGCTCAAGAAAATGCGCAGACAGCACTTAACGCTGCAAATAACGCCATTGCAAAAGCTCAAAAAACTTATAATGATGCACTTGCCGTTAAGGAACAAAGCCCGTCTGCTCAAGCAAAGATTGATGAAACGGCGGAAGCTCTTGAAAAAGCCAAAGCTGAACTAGTAACTACTAAATCAAATCTTAACAACTTGCAACAAATTCGTGAGCAGCGCGAAGTTGAATTAAAAAATGCTAAATCTAGATTAATTGCTCAAGAAGGAGCTTTAAAAACAGCTCTTAAAGAAGCAACTAATGCAGAAAATGATTTGACAGAAAAAGGACTTGCGATTATAGAAACCAAACAAAGAGTTGAACGTATCAAAGAAGTAGTTAAAGAAGCAGAACAAGCGGTTAAAGAAGCGAAAGCTTATCTGGAATTGCTTAAAAATGCACCTGTGAAACTTGAAGAAGCTGAAAAAATCTTGACAGAAGCTAAAGTAAAAACGACTGAAGCAAAAGAAAAATTAGAAGCTGAAATCGCTAAATTAGAGATTTTAAAATCAAAAAATAAAGTTGCTCAAGAAGATTACAAACGTGTTTTAGAATCCTATAAAAAATTTGTTAGATCAAGAGAATTAGAATATTCAATCCGCTGGGAACAAGAACATATTCATCATGAAGAAGGAAACCATCGTAATGAAGTTATTCGCCATGAAACATTCCACAGCAAAGTGGAAGTTCCGATTGTAACTAAGAGAGCAACGACGCCAATTGCTACTCATGTAAAACAAACAGATACTAAAAAATTACCTTCTACTGGTGATTCTGTAAGCACTCTTGGGCTTATGGGCATTGCAATGGCGGTTTTAGGTTTTGTAGGGTTGAAGCGTAAGCGAGAATCAAAATATTGAAATTAGGCAACTCAGTAATAAATGATTTGAATAAAAGCAAATATAAATGTTTCAAGAAAAAGGCTCTCAAAGCCTTTTTCTTTTGGCTGAAATTGTGGTAAAATAGGGTCTGTACGTGCTTGATACAAAGATGAGGATATAATAAACTACTAAGACCATGATATCAAAGCTAAAATGCTGAGAAGGTTAGTTGTCAGCTGTGATTATGCTCTGAGCTTTTGACGGTCTTAATATCTTGATCTTTGTAGCCAAGGCGTATGAAAAAATTTGAGCATATGCTCGGCAAGGAGTCTTTATGACAAAACAAGTTTTTAAAACCGTTTTTGCAGGCCGTGAGTTGGTAGTTGAAACCGGTCAGGTTGCAAAGCAGGCAAATGGCAGCGCCGTTGTTCGATATGGAGAAAGTACCGTCTTAACTGCGGCAACCATGTCCAAAAAGATGGCTACGGGTGACTTTTTCCCATTGCAGGTCAACTATGAGGAAAAAATGTATGCGGCTGGGAAATACCCTGGCGGCTTTATGAAACGGGAAGGTCGTCCGTCAACAGATGCGACTTTGACGGCTCGTTTGATTGACCGTCCGATTCGCCCTATGTTTGCGGAAGGCTTCCGCAATGAAGTTCAGGTTATCAATACTGTTCTTTCTTATGATGAAGATGCTTCGCCTCAAATGGCCGCTATGTTCGGTAGCTCTCTGGCTCTCTCTATCTCAGATATTCCTTTTAATGGCCCTATCGCAGGAGTTCAGGTCGGCTATATAGACGGTGAATTCATCATCAACCCTAGCAAGGAACAAAAAGAAGTTTCACTTTTGGAACTGACAGTGGCTGGTACCAAAGAGGCTATTAACATGGTAGAGTCTGGAGCTAAGGAGCTGTCTGAAGATGTCATGCTGGAAGCTCTTCTCAAAGGGCACGAAGCGGTCAAAGAATTAATTGCCTTCCAAGAAGAAATCGTTGCGGCGGTCGGCAAGGAAAAAGCTGAAGTGGAATTGCTGCATGTTGATGAAGAACTGCAAGCAGAGATTGTCGCAGCCTACAACAGTGACTTACAAAAGGCTGTTCAGGTGGAAGAAAAGCTGGCGCGTGAAGCAGCAACTCAGGCTGTCAAAGACCAAGTCACAGCAGTCTATGAAGAAAAATATGCGGACCACGAAGAATTCGATCGTATTATGCGTGACGTGGCTGAAATCTTGGAGCAAATGGAGCATGCTGAAGTGCGCCGTTTGATTACCGAAGATAAGGTTCGCCCTGACGGTCGTAAGGTCGATGAAATCCGTCCTTTGGATGCGGTTGTTGACTTCCTTCCTCGTGTACACGGTTCTGGTCTCTTCACTCGCGGGCAAACGCAAGCCCTTTCAGTCTTGACTTTGGCTCCGATGGGGGAAACGCAGATTGTAGACGGCTTGGATCCGGAATACAAGAAACGCTTCATGCACCACTATAACTTCCCGCAATATTCTGTCGGTGAGACAGGTCGTTATGGGGCTCCTGGTCGTCGTGAAATTGGACACGGTGCTCTTGGGGAACGTGCCTTGGAGCAAGTCTTGCCTAGCTTGGAAGAGTTTCCTTACGCTATCCGTCTGGTAGCAGAAGTCTTGGAGTCAAACGGTTCTTCCTCCCAAGCCTCTATCTGTGCGGGCACTTTGGCTCTGATGGCAGGTGGTGTGCCGATTAAGGCACCGGTTGCCGGAATTGCTATGGGCTTGATTTCAGATGGCAGCAACTACACGGTTCTGACGGACATTCAAGGTTTGGAAGACCATTTTGGCGATATGGACTTTAAGGTGGCTGGTACCCGCGAAGGGATTACAGCTCTACAGATGGATATCAAGATTGAAGGAATTACAGCAGAAATCCTGACAGAAGCTCTGGCTCAGGCTAAGAAAGCTCGTTTTGAAATCCTAGACTTGATTGAAGCGACGATTCCAGCTCCACGGCCTGAGTTGGCTCCAACTGCTCCGAAAATTGACACCATCAAGATTGATGTGGACAAGATCAAGATTGTCATCGGTAAGGGTGGAGAAACCATCGATAAGATTATCGCTGAAACAGGTGTTAAGATTGACATCGACGAAGAAGGAAATGTATCTATCTACTCTAGCGATCAAGCGGCTATTAACCGTGCCAAAGAAATCATTGCTGGTTTGGTTCGTGAAGCTAAAGTGGATGAAGTCTACCATGCCAAGGTTGTTCGGATTGAGAAATTCGGTGCCTTTGTCAATCTCTTTGACAAGACGGATGCTCTAGTTCACATTTCTGAAATGGCTTGGACTCGAACCAACAATGTCGAAGACTTAGTACAAATTGGTGATTTTGTTGATGTTAAGGTCATTAAGATTGACGAAAAAGGCCGTGTAGATGCCTCTATGAAAGCTCTCTTGCCACGTCCGCCTAAGCCTGACAAGCCAAAGAGAGACCACGATAAACATCAGGAAAAAGGGCATTCTCATAAGAAACATGAAGAAGCCCCTAAAGCTAAATCAGAAGAATAATGAAAAGGGAGTGATCAGGCTCGATTACCTTACAAATTTCTATGTGTAGGGCCTGCTCCCTTATTTTACCTAATGAAAGGAGAAGAAGATGGGCTGGTGGAAAGAAGCCATTGAGATTGTAAAAGAAAATGATCCAGCTGCTCGTACTTCGCTGGAGGTTATCCTGACCTATCCAGGTGTCAAGGCCTTGGCAGCCCACCGTCTTTCTCATTTCCTCTGGAAGAGAGGCTTTAAGCTGCTGGCGCGCATGCACAGTCAATTCTGGCGTTTCTGGACCCAGATTGAGATTCATCCTGGCGCTCAGATTGAGTCTGGGGTCTTCATTGACCATGGTGGCGGGCTTGTTATCGGTGAAACGGCAAGCGTTGAAAAGGGAGTGCTCTTGTATCATGGGGTGACCCTAGGAGGGACTGGCAAAGATACTGGGAAACGCCACCCGACTGTCCGTCGAGGAGCTCTTATCTCTGCTCATGCTCAAGTTATTGGCCCAGTGGAGATTGGCGAAAATGCCAAAGTTGGGGCGGGGGCAGTTGTCGTGGCGGATGTGCCTAGTGATGTGACCGTAGTTGGAATTCCGGCTAAGATCGTGCGTGTTCATGGTCGGAAAGATGAGCCAACCATCCACGAGGTGGAAGAACAGCGAGAATATTATTTGGATAAGCTGGAGCATGCCCGCGAAGCCAGCCACCATTCGTCGGAGCTTTAAGAAAGGCCAATTTTGGACAGCTAACAAGATACTTTAGGAGGTCTTGCCAAGGAGTGTTTTAGCAAACTGTAACTTAATAGGCCCACTATAAGTGAAGCTGAAAAGATGAGATCAAGTTGCGCTGCATAGAAAAGATGAAGGTGGATTTGCTGAAAGCTTAAAGAAAGAGAACTTATGCTATTAGAGGAATTTGAAGATGTAGCTGGAGTTATTGAACCGACAGATAGGCAGATGATGGACAAGGGTGAGATTTGTGAAACTATCATCCTGTCCTTTAACGGAGAAATTCTACAACGTTTGATTGAGTCAGAAGATGCCTATCAAGGAGGCTATTTAAAAAATCTTAACGGACAATTTCCATGGTATGTATATAAATGTGATGGAAATCAAGTTGCGGTTATGACGGCACTTATTGGAGCTCCATCAGTGATTGGCCAACTGGAGGAATTAGCGGCTAGAGGCTTCAATAATTTCATCATTCTAGGTTCCTGTGGTGTTTTGGACCGCTCAATTGAGGCGGACAAGATTATCCTGCCTGCAGCTGCATTGCGAGATGAAGGCACTAGCTATCACTATGCCCCACCGGGTGACGAAATCTCCTATGATGAATCCCTGTTGATTAAGCTGGAATCCATCTTTGACAAGCACGATATTGAGCATATCCGCACCAAGTCTTGGACGACTGATGCCTTTTATCGGGAAACGCCTGATAAGGTCAAGCGTCGCTTGGCTGCTGGAGCTCAAGTGGTCGACATGGAAGCTTCAGCTATCATGGCTTGGAGTCAATTTCGCAAGAGTAAAGTCTATCAGTTCTTCTACA
>CALHBZ010000284.1 GCA_937930605.1 Streptococcus oralis | reverse complement strand
CCTTTTACAATCCCTGCAATATCTGTAAATTCAAAAGTTGTTGGAACTGTCTTTTTAGGAGTAATCATTTCAGTTAGTTTTTGTAGGCGTTCATCTGGAACTTCTACCATCCCAACATTTGGATCAATAGTCGCAAATGGGTAGTTTGCTGCCTCTGCTCCTGCTTTTGTAATTGCATTAAAAAGGGTTGATTTCCCAACGTTTGGCAAACCAACGATACCTGCTGTTAAAGCCATATTTTCTCATTCTCCGTTCTCATTTCAATCCCTAACATTATAACACAAAAAGGGAAAACTTGCTAACTCTCTAACTAAGGGTTCTTAGTCAATAATCTTATTCATTTTTCGTTCAAAATCATGGCGACTCATCATAACAAGGTGATCGCAATTGCTACATTTGATTTTGATATCTGCCCCAACACGTGTAATTTCCCAACGATTGGCTTTTTTACCAGTTGATTTAATGATACAAGCATGTGGTTTTTTCATCTCAACAAAATTTCCAACTTGATACATACTACTCTCCTTTTCTTTTTCGATTATATCATAAAAGAGGCGAGCTAGGCTCAACCTCTTTCACTTAATTTGTACGAACTGGTGTAATGAGCTGCATGAAGTCTTCATCAGTATCTGCTGGAACAAGAGTAAATGGACGAACAGCTGAGATAAAGCTAATAGTCACTTTTTCGCTATTTAAAGCCTTGAGAGAATCAATCAAGTAAGTCGGGTTGAAACTAATAGTCAAATCATCCCCAGTCACTTGCTCCGTATCGATTTCTTCGTTTACTTTACCAACTTCAGGAGAATGAACATGGGCGCTAACAATACCACCTTTAATTTCAAGCTTCACAGTACCATTTTGAGTCGCACTTGATAAGAGACGAGCACGTTCCATAGATTGACGTAAATTAACAACATCAAAAGTTGCTGTCGTATTAAAGTCGGTTGGAATCAAGCGATCTGTATCAGGATAATTACCTTCTAGTAGACGAGTATAGAAACTAATATTTTCGCTTCTAAAGAGGATTTGATTATTTGCAAAGAAAATCTCCACAGTTTCAATATCATCCGTAAATACCGCTGAAAATTCGCGTAGAGAGCGACTAGGGATCACCACATCGAAATCATCTCCATTTTTTTCAAGAGTCAATTTTTTCTGGCTAAGGCGATGAGAATCTGTCGCAACTGTTTTTAGTTCTTTATTTTGGCTCAATACGAAGTGAACACCTGTTAAGATTGGACGACTTTCTTGCGTACTTGCTGCAAAAGCTGTTTCATTGATAATTTTTTTGAGTAGTTTTGTTTCAAGGACCAAAGGAGTGCTTACTGAAATTTCTTGAATGCGAGGGTATTGTTCGCTATCTTTTCCTTTTAGGGTAATTTCTGATTTGCCACTTGTTAAGACAATTTGTTTTTGTTCAATCTCTTTGAAATCAAGTGTTACATCTGGAAGACTGGATACAACATTGATAAAGAAAGAGGCTTCAAGAAGAATCGAACCTAAGGAAGTAATCAAAAGACCAGCATCTTCATTCTTTTGAGAAATAAAATTTTCAATGGAGATTTGCCCATTTGATCCAATTAAAGTAATTCCTTCATTGGTAACATCAATTTTGATTGTTGATAAAATTGGAATAGCATTTTTCGAGCTAATTGCTCGTTTTGTAGTATTTAAAGCTTGTAGAAATAAATTTTTATTAATTGAAAAATGAATCATGGATTCTCCTTTATTTATTTTTAGTATTAGAAGGATAATAGAAATAATAGAGTGTGTGAATTCTGTGGAAAACTGATTTCTATTTAGTGGCTTCAAGATTTTTAGCTTGTTTAAAAAATGTGGATAAAAAAGATAGAAAAGTAAAAGTTATCCACAAACTATTTAATTTTCTTTTTGATTGCTTCGATTTCTAAGCGTAAATTATCGTCTTCATCAATCAAGGATTTTATTTTAGCATGGGCATGAATAACTGTAGTGTGATCCTTTCCGCCAAATTCTTTTCCGATTTTTGGAAGACTATTATCTGTCAGTTCTCTAGCTAGATACATGGCTACTTGACGCGCCAAAACGATGTTTTGAACTCGTCTCGTCCCCTTCATTTCTTTGACACTCACTCCATAAAAATTACCAACTTCAGTTTGAATTTTGTCAATTGGAATGACTAGCAGTTGGCTAACATCTTGTTTGCGAGCTCTAATAGCCTCTGCAGCAATATCAATAGTGATGTCTTTAATCTTCTTTACTCTGGCAATTAAAGTGATATCGTTAATTGCTCCTTCCAATTCTCGAACATTTGAATCAAATTGGCCAGCCAGATATTCTAGGGTATCACTCTGGAAATGGTAGTTTAAATGTTCCGTTTTACTTTGAAGAATGGCGATACGTGTTTCAAAGTCAGGAGGGGTGATATTTTGAGTCAATCCCCAGCTAAAGCGCGTGACAAGTCTTTCTTCAAGGCCTTCTAGGTGTTTAGGACTTCGGTCACTAGTCAGAACGATTTGTTTTTGATTGCTATGAAGAGCGTTGAAAGTATTGAAAAACTCTTCTTGAGTTGCAACCTTTTTGCCACTGAGAGATTGGATATCATCAATCAGTAAGAGATCAAGGCTTCGGTAAGTTTTTTTAAATTTTTCCATTTCCCCGAGCCTCAGATGCTCAAGAAAGTCGTTGATAAAACTTTCGGCAGGAATGTACTTGACACGCGCATCAGGAATATTTTTCA
>CALHBZ010000283.1 GCA_937930605.1 Streptococcus oralis | reverse complement strand
CTCCAAAAATCAGCAAACCTTCTAAAATTTCATAATCCTTCTTGTTTCGGACATCAAATACGACTTCCATTAGCCCTCTATTCTCTGCTATGGCCGCTTTTAAGTTGGTTGCAGATAAGGCTTTAAAATAATCTTGAGCCAAGAACAGTCGCTGAGTGATTTTTTCAAATTGAACTGTAATCTTATTCTCTTTTCTTTCTACACGTTCGACAAAGACCTTATCCAAGTATGATTTGACCAAACCAATCTCTAAAAGATAAGCCACTACATCTGGATATTCTCCAAAACGATCCATCAATTCTTCCTGTAATTCTTCATAGTTGACACGATTGTCAATTTGACGAATTTTCTTGTAAATTTCAATCTTATGTCGTTGGTCAGAAATATAAGTATCAGGAAGATAGGCATCAATTTGTAAAATCAATTCGGTATTCCCTTTGGTTCTTGTGTTCCCATTACCATGTCGTTTAGCAATAGCTTCCTCTAGTAGCTGCGAATACAATTCAAAACCAACAGAATCAATAAAGCCCGATTGGGATTTTCCTAAGAGGTTTCCTGCTCCACGAATAGAAAGATCTCGCATCGCAATCTTAAATCCAGATCCCAATTCTGTAAATCCTTTGATTGCTTCTAATCTCTTTTCAGAGACTTCACTGATTGATTTTTCTGGACGATACATAAGATAGGCATAAGCAATGCGATTGCTCCGACCAACTCTTCCTCTTAATTGATACAAGGTTGACAAGCCCATATGGTCTGCATTTTCAATAAATAAGGTATTGGCGTTTGGAATATCAACGCCAGTTTCAATGATTGTGGTAGTCACCAAGATATCATATTGGCCTTCGATAAAGTCCAATAGAGTGTTTTCTAACTGAATTTCACTCATTTGTCCGTGAACATACCCAATTGAAGCTTCTGGAATCAAATCCTGTAATTCTGAAACCTTCTGATCAATCGTGTCAACTTTGTTGTAAAGATAGTAAACTTGACCTCCACGCTCCATTTCACGCAAGACAGCATCACGAATCACACTATCATTCTTTTCCAAAACATAAGTCTGAACAGGATAGCGATTAGTTGGCGGAGTTTCAATAACAGATAAATCTCTGATTCCCAGCATAGACATATGGAGAGTACGAGGTATTGGAGTAGCTGTCAAGGTTAGGACATCTACTTGTTTTTTTAATTCTTTCAAGGTTTCCTTATGCTTGACACCAAATCGTTGTTCTTCATCAATAATCATCAATCCCAAATCTGAAAAAACAACATCTTTTGACAAAACACGATGCGTTCCAATCAAAATATCGACTTGACCATTCTTTAATTTTTCAAGTGTCTCTGCCTGCTCTTTTTTACTTCTAAAGCGACTCAACACATCAATATTAACTGCAAAATTTTGGAATCGTTCCTTAAAGTTGGTATAGTGTTGTTGTGCTAGAACCGTCGTCGGAACTAGAACGACAACTTGTTTATGATCATTGACCGCCTTAAATGCTGCACGCATTGCTACTTCAGTCTTCCCAAAACCAACATCCCCAACCAGAAGTCGATCCATGGGATGAGAATCCTGCATATCTCTCTTGATTTCCTCAATACTACGAAGTTGATCATCCGTTTCAATATAAGGGAAATCATCATCAAAAGCACGTTGCTCATCATCATCAGCTGAGAAAGAAAAACCCTTCAACTGACTACGCTCAGAATAAAGTTTGATTAAATCATCAGCTATATCCTCTACCTGGTTCTTAACTTTTTGCTTGGCCTTTTTGAAATGACCATCATTTAATTTATTAAGTTTTGGCGCTTTACCATCACTTGAAACATATTTGGACAGTAATTGAATCTGCTCAACTGGGATGGAGATTTGATCCCCATTTTGGTATTGAACACTGACATAATCACGGTGAATCCCTTTGATTTCAATTGTTTCAATCCCTAAATATTGGCCAATTCCATGGATATGGTGAACAACGTAGTCCCCTTTTTCAAGTTCATTATAATCTTTTAATCGCTCTGCGTTCGAAGCATGTTGTCTTCTAAAACGACGTTTTATTTTCTTTTGGAAAATCTCATGTTCAGTAATCAAGAGAATTTTTTCATCTACAAAATGAAAACCATGTCTTAAATTACCTTCGATTAAGTTTACAGATTTTTTACAGATACTTGACTTATCTCTGAAATCCAATTTAATCTGGTATTCCTCTAAAACATCCTCCAATGTTTTACTTCCCATTGAATTGCTAGACTGCAGAACAATGGTGTAGTCCATTTTTTTATATCGCTCAATTTCTTCTTTAAGAAAAGAAAATTGATTGAAAAACTCTTGCATTGGATACTGATTAAATTGATAAATGTAATCAAACTTGAGATTTCCTAGTCCTTTTTGGAGATTGGAGAAAAAGGTAACTGGACTTTGTTTTTTATAGATTTGCTCTGTATCTGAAAAATACTGCATATCAGAAAATGATTTACCATTCTGTAAATCTTCTGTAAAGTATTGCGCTAACTCTCTTTCAAAGACTTCATACTGATTCATCAATTTTTGGTAATCATCAAAGAATACTGGCATATCTTTTTCAATATAATCAAATATAGTCCATGTTTTATCGTAACATAAAGATAAAAACTTTCGACTATCTGAATGTACTTGTTTTTGATGAAAACTTGACAAAATCTCTTCCAAGTATGATTTTAAAATTGGTGATAGAGTCTTTGAAATTTGCTTTTCTAAAGCTAACTGACCTCGTAGATAGTCCTTTTCCCTCAAAAGCATATCACTTGCTGGAAAGATGGTGAGTTCTGTTTGATTTTCTTTTGATAATTGTGTTTCTACTTCAAAAGTACGAATACCATCTACTTCATCGCCAAAAAACTCAATTCGGAAAGGTTCTGACTGAGACATTTCAAAAATATCTAAAATATCTCCTCGAATACTAAACTCTCCTTGGGTTTGTACTTGCGTAACTTTGCGATAGCCTATTTCCTTTAATTTATGAAGAAGGTCATGTTGGTCATATTCTTCACCGACTGCAATCTTTATAATACTTTCTTTAAATCCAGTTGGAGAAGGTAAAATTAATCGACTTGCTGCGATATTACAAACTAAAATCCCTTTCTTAGATGAATCAGTTAAAAAACGCAAGGCTTCAACTCGCGAAATGATTTTTTCTTGTGAAGACATCAAAAACTCTACCATAGGAGAGTCGTCTACAAAAAATGGATAGACAAATTCCTCTCCTAAGATAGAAAGAAGATCACTGATAATTCGTTCTGCTTCTCCATAAGTCGATGTCAATAACACAATCTTATTTTCTTTTTTTAGACTACTTGCAATTGCAAGAGCCTTGGTAGAAGTTGATAGACCTAGTATTAGTTGTCTTTTCTTATCTGTAAGATTTTGATACCATTTTTTTATCTGATCATTTTCTGAGAATAAATCTAATAAAGTCGCCATTTAGCCGTTATACCTCTGCATTGTTTTCTCAAAGTTTTTCTCTTGCAAATAGTAGTTTACAGCATCGTCAACCTTGTCAATTGATTGTAAAATACCTACATAGTCATCCTGATCAAACTTACTTAAAACATGGTGAACAACTGACATACCTTTTTTAGGTCTTCCAATACCTATTTTAACACGGTTAAAGACCTGAGTACCTATATGTTGAATAATAGATTTAATCCCATTATGACCACCTGCTGAGCCCTTTGCTCTTAAACGAATTTTCCCAACTTCCATGTCAAGGTCGTCGTAAATGACGAGTAAATCTTCAATATCCAAACCATAGTAAGTCAATAAAGCATGAACAGCTTTCCCGCTTTCATTCATAAACGTCGTTGGTTTGACAAGATAAATTTTTTCGCCATTAAGAAAAAAAGATGCTAAGTCAGCTTGAAATATCTTATCGTGTGTAAAAGTGATATTTTGTTTTTTAGCTAATTGGTCAATCAACATAAAACCAACATTGTGCTTGGTTTCAAAATATTTATCCCCTGGATTTCCTAATCCAACAAGTAATTTAGTCATTTATTTTCCTTTCAAAAGCCAAAAGGGTTGGAATTTTTTTCCAACCTAATTGACACTATTTGTTAAATGTTATTAGACATTAAAGCGGAATTCCATGATATCGCCATCTTGAACGATATATTCT
>CALHBZ010000282.1 GCA_937930605.1 Streptococcus oralis | reverse complement strand
TTCCAGTTTGTCCAACGGTTAGCTGGGCGGTCATTAAAGGAAATCAATTTATCGTTGACGTTTGAAACAGGATCAGTTGGATTTGAGTCTGAAGCAAAGGCAAGTGGCAATTCTGATCCGGTCCATTGGTCAGAAATATTTGCTCCTTGCTCAGTTTGAGCAGACACACGAACATGAAGTTTGGTAGTTAATTGCGTACCTTCTAGGCGACCATTAACTGTAAATACACCTTCCTTGGCGTATTGCTCTGAACGAATCGTATCCCAAGTAACCTTAGCTGATGAAACGTGACCATTTGAATCGTAGGTACGAACACTTTCTGGTAATTGTGGCGCTTCTGCGATTGGTGTTGTCACACTGACTTCTTCAACCGAAACAATACCTTCTACAGAGACTTTAGCACGCGCCTCAAGGTCAAGGCCTTCAACTTTACCTAGCACTTCAAAGGTTTGATAGTGGTCTAGTTTTTCTTTTGGAATAGCTTGCCATGTGACTTTGTGAGCTTTAGGGAAACCTTTGTCATACTCAACAGTTACTGTTGCTGGAAGACTTGGTTCTTGATGCAAGTCTGTCACTACATTTACTGGACGGATGGATTGCGCAACCTTCGTCTCACTATTGGCTTGGATGGTGAGGGCGATTTGACCTGTAGCCCCCTCATATTCCGCTTTCAGAGTGACTGCTCCTGGTTTATGCAACTCAAGCATTCCTTTACGAACTGCAACTTCCCCTTCACCGCTTGTAGAGAAGTTTACTTTATCCGCTGGTAGAACTGCCTGTGTTCCGTCTTGATAGTGAGCGAGTACAGACAATTTCACTGTTTGATCTTCTTTAAGACCGTCAGCTTGCTCTACTTGCAGGCTCAAGTGGTCAATTTTTGGTGCTTCTTCAAGGAATTGAATCGCATAGGTTTGAAGAGGTCCACCATCTTTTGGTTGAACATAGATGCTTGCACGCATGCCGTTTGCTGCACTTGCTTGGACTACAGTAACATCCGCATTTTCAGTACTTGCTGCGACTTCTGGCAAGGATGCACCATAAGCAAGAGTGCGGTATTGCATTGGATGTTGACTAGTAAGGCCTGTGACAGCTTCACCACCAACACTTACAGTCGGTACTACAGGTGTTGCAGGATTGCCTTCTTCTACTACAAGCGTAGCATGAATAGTCTCACCGCCCAGTTGACCAGTCATTTGAATACGTGATCCTGCAACTGACAGTTTAGCTTTATCAGTTTCCGCAATCTCCCACTTATCAACTTCGTATTCTTGTACGCTTCCATCCGTAACGGCAATAGAAACATATTTGTCAACAGCACTCAAGTCTGTTCCTGGGGCAACACGTTTAACAGTTGGTAGTTCTTTCGCAATTGCTAGAACTTCTACACGAGCCTCAACTTCACGTCCGTCTGCCATACCTTTAACAGTCACAACTCCTGCTTGGCTCACATCAACTGAAGACCAAGTTACTGGACGTTTTTCACGACTCCCATCACTGTAGATAAAACCAACTGTCTTCGGCATTTTTGGCTCTTTTTCAATAACAGTACGTACTTTTGGTACTTCTGTTCCTAGAACAGTCTTTTCTTGGTCTTCTTTTTTACCAGTAAAGACAGTTACTTGACCAGATTTCAAGAGATCAGAGTGGGCAGTAAGGGTGAATTTACCTGCTTGCTCAGTTGATTTCACAATGGCAACCCCTTTACCATTAAAGGCTCTACGAATCCAAGAACCATCTGGTTGGGCCTTATAACGTTCACGGCTGGCTTGTTCCCCATTATCGACACCGACAAGTTGACCTTGTCCGTGCAATTGGAAGCGAACCAGATTATTTGCAGTTGGGACTACATTTCCTTGGCTGTCAACGATTTCATAGTAGATGTAGGTCAAGTCTTTTCCATCTGCGGCGATTGCGTGGTCTTCCTTGATGAGACGAACACCGGCTGGTCGGCCTGCAGTGGTAATCTTGTCACGTGCAATTTCTTTACCAGCTTCATCACGAGCCACTGCTTCTAAAGTACCTGGTTGATAAGCAACCTTCCACTCAAGGTAGAGTTCCTTGGCATTGGCACCTTCTTGGTAAGTGCGTCCATCGCTGGTTTGTTTTTTGTTGAAGGTTTTGACTCCGAGAGATTGACCGTTCAAGAACAATTCTACGCTTGCAGCGTTTGAATAGGCGCGAACTGGAATCTTACCTTCTGTATCAGCTACATTCGCTTTTAGAGTAGGATTTTCCCAATTCCAGTGAGGAAGGAGGTGAACCATCGGCTTCTTCTTAACAGAAACCCATTGGCTTTGGTAAAGATAGAAGTCATGTTTTGGAATACCTGCTGTATCTACAATACCAAAATAAGAGCTCTTAACAGGAGTTTGGTTTTGGTTATGCCATGGCGTAGGCTCCCCGATATAGTCTGTACCTGTCCAGATAAATTGTCCAGCATAGCCAGCATTGTCGCGGTCAAAAGTCCATGAATCTGTTGCAGTTTTACCCCAACCAACACGGTCATTACCATAGTCAGACTGTTCGTAGTTACGCTCAGGTCCGTTACTATGTTTCAATTCCTGTTCAGGACGATAGTAACTTCCACGTGTACGGGTTGCTGAAGATGTCTCAGAGCCGTAAATCAACCAGTTTGGATGTTTCGCACGAAGGGCTTTGTAGTTGTCTTCAGAATAGTTGAATCCAACCGCATCCAGTTCATCAGCAATTTTCTCATGTCCACCACTACCATTACCGAAACGGAACTTATCTGCTCCCATGGTAACGTAACGAGTCTTATCAACATCCTTGATAACTTTGACCAAACGTTTTACAGTTGCTAGAGAATGAGCATCACCGTTGGCTTCACCGATTTCATTTCCGATTGACCACATGAAGACAGCTGGGTTATTTTTATCTCTTTCGACCATAGTACGAAGATCGTAGTCGGACCATTTTTCACCTTTTCTAGCTTCTGGGTGAGTGGCATCTTTTTCAAAGAAACGACCATAGTCATAAGGTTTCTTGCCATTATACCACGTATCAAAGGCCTCTTCCTGAACGAGCAAACCAAGTTCTGCAGCGATTTGCAAGGTTTGCTCACTAGCAGGGTTATGGGTTGTACGAATAGAGTTAACCCCCATCTCCTTCATTTGTTTGAGACGGCGATATTCTGCCTTATAGTTTTCTTCTGCTCCGAGCGCTCCGTGGTCATGGTGCAAGGAAACCCCATGGAATTTAATGCGTTCACCATTTAAAGAGAAACCATCATTTGGAGTCCAGTGATAGTAACGGTAACCAAACAAATCCTTCTTAGCATCCACCAATTGACCATCACGATATACACGCGTAATCAATTCATACAAGGCAGGTTTGTCATTTAAAACTGTCCAGAGTTTTGGTTTTTCAACTTCTAAAATAGCATCAAGACTTGTTGATTCATGTGCTTTCAAGGTACGACTTGCTGTCCGAACCACGCCTGTTACAGCCTGACCACCACGTTCAACGATTTGATACTCTGCCACAAGTTCATGGTCTTTATCGTCTGTATTGACGATTTTGCTGGTCACATGAGTTTCAACCTTGCCGTGTTGCTGTTGTTCTAGTTTTGGCGTTAAGATGGTTGTTCCATTTTTCTCAACATGAACCTTATCTGTCACTTGCAAGGTCACATCACGGTAGATACCACTACCTGAGTACCAACGGCTACTTGGTTGTTTGTTGACAGCATGGACAGCAATCACATTCTCACGACCATCTTTGTGAAGGTATTTGGTAATATCATATGAGAACTGGTTATAACCATTTGGATAATGTCCCACTAACTGGCCATTGACATAGACTTGAGAATCCATGTAGACACCATCAAAGGTCACACGAACATTCTTCTTGAGATCTTTTTCATCTAGTTTGAAGGTCTTACGATACCAAGCTTCACCACCATTGAGCTGTCCACCTTCGTTTTGGGCAGGTGATTGATGATCAAAATCGTTAAAGATACTCCAGTCATGTGGAAGATCCAATTTTTGCCATGTTGATACATCTGCATCTGGTTTCACAGCTTCTTTAGAGTTCGCATTGAGTTTGAAGTGCCAATTTTGATTAAAATTCACTTTTCTATCTTCAATCATTTGATTTACTTCTTCATTTGTCGCAGCTTTCAA
>CALHBZ010000281.1 GCA_937930605.1 Streptococcus oralis | reverse complement strand
TTGTCATGGCCTTTCAAATGGTATTTTTTGCCTATCTGATGATTGAATTTATCGGTGTAACAACTTCTGAAACGAAAAACCCTCGGGAGGTTCTTCCCAAGGCAGTTAAGGAGATTCCTCTCCGAATTGTCTTCTTCTATGGTGGAGCCCTATTAGCCATTATGTCTATCATTCCCTGGAGAGAACTTGCTTCTTCAGATTCTCCATTTGTAACGGTCTTTGAGCTAGCAGGTATCAAGTGGGCGGCAGCTCTGATTAACTTTGTCGTTTTGACGTCGGCAGCGTCTGCCCTTAACTCAACTCTCTACTCAACAGGGAGACACTTGTATCAGATAGCCCATGATTCGCCCAATCGCTTCTTAAAGGCCATTAAGGCAGATACTCTTTCTCGTCACAATGTTCCGCAAAATGCCATCATCGCCTCAGCAATTTTAATTGCTCTGGCTGCCTTTATCAATGTGTTGCCGGGTGTCTCGGATGCTTTTGCTTTAATTACGGCATCTTCATCAGGTGTCTATATTGCAATTTATATCTTGATTATGGTGGCTCACCTCAAATACCGCAAGTCACAAGACTTCATGGCTGATGGCTATCTCATGCCTCAGTATCGTTTGCTCAATCCCCTAACGATCCTCTTTTTTGTCTTTGTTTTTGTGACTCTCTTTTTGCAAGAGTCTACTTTCATGGGGGCAGTTGGTTCAGCCATCTGGATTCTTGTTTTTGGGATTTATAGCCAGTGGAAATTTAGGAAATAAAGGTTTTTTATCAACTGAAGTCGGTTAACGAAAGGTCAGATTCAGGAGAGAACCATGGTGGTTCTCTCCTTTTTATATTCAAGGAAATAAGGATTCTAGTAGTTTGTAAGATTGAAGGTATAGGTTCGTATTTCTTAATAATGTTACAGGGATTTTTCCCAGCAGGATAAATATTAACGACCTGTTATTTGAAGTTACCAGTATGATGATAATGTAATTTTCTAGGGACAGCATTCTCCTCTTGCCTTACTATGACCTAGCATAGATATAAGCTACTTTTAGCATAGTCTGCATAGATGTTAGCTTTTTTTGAGGATATGAAAACTCCCCTATCGTTTCTAGTGAGTCGTAGCCTCTTCACTATCCGCTATAAGGGGAGTATATCACTTGGTTTTTCTACGGAAGACATGGGATTCGAACCCACGCACGCTGTTACACGCCTACCGCGTTTCCAACACGGCCTCTTAAGCCTCTTGAGTAATCTTCCAATACTTACTCAAATAGTCTACCATAAAGAATCTTATCTTGCAATAAAAATATTGGAATTGGTAAAAATGATAGTTTTTGAAAGAAAATGATAAAAAATGCTTGACTTTGGTAGAAATTGTGCTAGAATGAATAGTGTAAACGATAACAGGAGGTGATTTGGTGTTAAAAGCAGAGAGAAAACAACTGATTTTAGAGGAGCTAAATCAACATCATGTAGTTTCTCTTGAAAAATTGGTTAGTCTATTAGAAACATCAGAATCAACGGTACGAAGAGATTTGGATGAGTTGGAAGCAGAGAACAAGCTTCGCCGTGTGCATGGTGGAGCAGAATTACCTCACTCCTTGCAGGAAGAAGAAACTATTCAAGAAAAATCTGTCAAAAACCTTCAAGAGAAGAAGCTACTGGCTCAGAAAGCAGCCTCTCTTATTAAGGAACAAGATGTTATCTTTATTGATGCTGGAACGACAACTGCTTTTTTAATCAAGGAATTGGTTAATAAGAATATCACAGTTGTGACCAACTCCATTCACCATGCGGTTCAGTTGGTTGAAAAACAAATTCCAACTGTCATGGTTGGAGGAAGTGTCAAGATGGCAACAGATGCATGTATCGGGGGCGTTGCTCTTAACCAAATCAATCAATTGCACTTTGACCGTGCCTTTATTGGGATGAATGGTATCGACGATGGTTATTATACGACTCCAGATATGGAGGAGGGAGCCGTTAAGCGTGCTATTTTAGAGAATTCCAAACAAACCTATGTCTTGGTGGATTCGTCAAAGATTGGTCAAACTTGCTTTGCCAAGGTAGCACCACTTAAACGCGCTATTGTCATCACAAGTCAAGGGCATGAGCTCTTGCAGGCTATTAAGGAGAAAACGGAGGTAATAGAAGTATGATTTATACAGTCACACTTAATCCATCCATAGACTATATCGTGCGCTTGGAGCAAGTTCAAGTCGGTAGTGTCAATCGTATGGACAGTGATGATAAGTTTGCTGGAGGGAAAGGAATCAATGTCAGTCGAGTTTTGAAACGCTTGGGTATTCCAAATACAGCGACTGGATTTATCGGAGGTTTTACTGGTAAATTTATCACAGATACTTTGGCAGATGAGGAAATCGAAACGCGTTTTGTCCAAGTAGCTGAAGATACTCGTATCAATGTCAAGATTAAAGCAGAGCAAGAAACAGAAATCAACGGAACAGGTCCAACTGTCGAACCGGCTCGGTTAGAAGAATTGAAAGCTGTTTTATCTAGTCTGACTGCAGATGATACGGTTGTGTTTGCTGGTTCAAGTGCTAAAAATCTAGGCAATGTCATCTATAAGGATTTGATTGCCTTGACCCGTCAGACAGGTGCGCAAGTAGTTTGTGACTTTGAGGGTCAGACCTTGATAGATAGTTTGGACTATCAGCCACTTTTGGTTAAGCCAAACAATCACGAACTAGGAGCTATCTTTGGTGTTAAATTAGACAGTTTAGATGAAATTGAGAAATACGCGCGAGAGTTACTGGCTAAAGGTGCTCAAAACGTCATTATCTCTATGGCTGGGGACGGGGGCCTTCTTGTCACACCTGAGGGAGCTTACTTCGCCAAACCTATCAAGGGAACAGTGAAAAATTCAGTTGGAGCTGGTGACTCTATGGTCGCTGGATTTACAGGTGAATTTGTCAAATCAAAAGACGCAATAGAAGCCTTCAAATGGGGAGTAGCTTGTGGAACAGCAACGACCTTCTCGGATGACTTGGCAACAGCGGAATTTATTAAAGAAACATATGAAAAAGTTGAGGTAGAAAAACGATGAAAATTCAAGA
>CALHBZ010000280.1 GCA_937930605.1 Streptococcus oralis | reverse complement strand
CGATAATCGCAATGTTACGGATATCTTCTCTTAATTTTGTCATGATTTCCTCTAATATTTAAATTTTTATTTCTAACTGAACAATTATACCACAGTCTTATCCAAAAATCACAGTTCAGCTAAGTGTAAATGTTTTCACTCTGCTTTTCTAGGCAAGGCAATTCTTTTCAAAGTCAGAGACTTATGATAAGATAAGCTAGTATGCGTTTAGATAGATTATTAGCCCAAGAAAAGCTCAGTCGTAAGGCTATGAAACAGGCACTTCTAAAAAAAGAAATCCTAGTGGACGATTGTCCAGCCAGCTCCCTCTCTCAAAATATCGACACTGGATTACAAAAACTAGTCTTTCAAGGACGGCAAATCCAAGGATATGAGCACAACTACCTCATGCTTCATAAGCCAAACGGAGTCGTTACAGCTAGCAAGGATAAGAAACTTCCAACCGTCATGGACCTAGTCCCCAAAAATATCCAGTCAGACCAACTCTACGCGATAGGCAGGCTAGACCGCGATACGACAGGACTGCTCCTTTTGACAGACAATGGACCTCTTGGCTTTCAACTCCTCCATCCTCAATATCATGTCGATAAAACTTACCAAGTCAAGGTTAATGGACTGCTCACCCCAGACCATATCCAAAAGTTCAAAGATGGGATTGTCTTTTTAGATGGAACACTCTGTAAACCAGCCAAACTAGAAATTCTATCTGCAAGCCCAACAGAGAGCCATGCCTCCATCACCATTTCAGAAGGAAAGCTCCATCAAGTCAAAAAAATGTTTCTTTCTGTTGGTGTCAAGGTGACCTCTCTCAAACGAGTTCAGTTCGGTGATTTTACATTAGACCCAGAACTGGCAGAAGGACAATACCGTCCCTTGAATCCAGAGGAATTAGAAATCATTAAAAACTATTTAGAGATGAGTCGATAAAACAAAAAAAGCTTTAGGTTGAACTGCACCCCAAAAGTTAGACAGAAAAAATCTAACTTTTGGGGTGCAGTTCAATGTTTAAAGCTTTTTTTATTGCTTATCTAAAAACTATTGCGATGGCTAGAATCCAGTTAAGAACAGAAACCACAAGTCCTACGATATTCAGAATTTTTTCTGTTTTATAGTCTAATTGTGACTCTTTTTGATATGAAATAGCCAAGACCAATCCTACGATCCCCAAAACCAGACCTACAATTGGAGATAACAAACCGAGCACAATAGATAGGATACCTAAAACAAGTGAGTGTTTTTTCTTTTGTTGTGAATTCATATTATAAAGTCTCCTTATGTTTAATATAAATGATGATACCTTAAAATGCTAGCTTTATCTATCATTCGACAGTTTTTAATAGAATCTTAGCTAGTCTTGACCTTACCAATCCAAGAATCCAATCCATAAGAAAGGATATAAATTTCAGAGAAACCTTGCTTTTTCAGATAGAGTGCTGCATTGGTCACTCGTTGTCCACGTTGGTTTTCGTAGAGAAGGACAGGTTTATCCTTACGAAGGGCTGCAAGGCTTGACTTCAATTGACTTGAAGGAATATTGCGCGCACCAAGAATGTGTTTTCTGTGAAATTCTGCTGCATCACGGACATCAATCAATTGCCCTTTCCGAATCAAGGCTTCAAATTCTGCATTGTCCACAATCTTAGCTGCACGACGAATACGAAGGTAGTTATAACCCATCCATGCCACCATCGCCAATACGATTCCCCACAAAACCCAAATTGTCATAAGTTCTTATCTCCATTTTTCTCTATGTAGTCTAATTCTATCTTGTGCTCTCTACGAAGAACAGCTTCTGCCTCTAGATAGTCTAGCTTGTCCATCAGACCTGCATCATAGATCCGAGAGAGTTCGAGCTTCATCAGTTCAATATCATACAAACGCTTCCCCATGTAAACAATAATGCCAAACTGTTTGAGAAATTGCTGCACATCATAGAATGTTTTCATAAGACTCATTCTAGCAAAATTTTGTGTTTTTTTCAAGAAGAGACTCACACAAGAAGTATCACAGAAATTAAAAAAACTGCATCTTCTGCAACTTTTTAATCTGGTGGAAAATAGCCCAACTGCTCAGCGATGTGAATCGCCTCCTGCCTGTTAGTCACTCCCAATTTTGAAAAGATATTGGCCAAGTGATTGGAAACTGTACGTTTACTCACATAGACCTTGTCACAGACATCATCAATGGTCAAGCCATTTCTAACCAGTTCTAGTATCTCGATTTCTCGTGGTGTTAGCACCTCTACCATCACTTCATCTGAAAAGACCTTACCACCTAGATAAATCTTTTCCAATTTTTTCACCAACTCATCTGGGTTCATACTTTTGTCCAGAAATCCATAAGCTCCCATAGCTTTAGCTCGGTGTTCATACATTTTTTTACTGTAACCTGTCAAAATCACAACCTTACTAGAACAACCTTTGTCGATAATCTCTTGTGCCAAGGTCAGCCCATCATCTTGATACAGACTCGTCAGGTTGATGTCAATCAAGATAATGTCGTAGTCATTAAAAGCAATCTCCGAGATAGTCGAAAAATTATCCACTAACTGGACCTTTTTAATGTTTTCCGATAACTCTAAAATCATCTTGATACTTTGGCTAAATAATTTATGATCATCAATTAACAAAATTTTCATAACACAACTCCTTATCAATCGGGAGAGTAATTTCTACACGAAATCTCTTATTATTTTCAAAAATCTGCATCTGACCACCTAAAACACTAATTTTATTAAACATATTTTTCAAGCCATAACCTAAGGATTTTTCTGTTTGAAGGCAGTCATTTTCAGAAATTATAAAAATAGCGTCATCATGCACATCAATCTTCAAAGAAATCGTTTCACCACTAGCGTACTTAACGGCGTTGGTCGCCAATTCCTCAACCAGACGATAGACAATTTTATCGTAAGGAGATAAAAGCCTAAAGTGGACAGGAAACTGTGTGACGACTTCATTTTCTGCGTGATAGTGCTTGACAATCCGATTAATCAGTCCTTGATACTGGAT
>CALHBZ010000279.1 GCA_937930605.1 Streptococcus oralis | reverse complement strand
TACCAGATGTGGCGCGTGATTTTCTCAAGGCTGATGCCAAGATTTTTTGGGCGCAGCTGGGACTCGAAAGTTTAGAAGCGGAAGAAATCTTGCGTGCTGGAGGATGCGACAACATCGTCATGAATCGCTGTATCAAGAGAGAACATACACGCTTGATTGAGGAAGCATAAGAAAAAGGTAGCTGGTGGGCTACCTTTTGTGTTAGAAAATGCCGATAAGGATCTGCATACCAAGACTAGTGAGGATGATGGCTATCCAGCAGATGGCTCCGAGAAGAATGGATTTTCCACTGGATTTGACCATAGCGACCAGATTGGTTTTGAGACCGATAGCACTCATGGCCATGACAATAAGGAATTTAGAGAGTTGTTTGAGAGGGGTAAAGAAACTACTGGACACACCTAGAGAGGTGAGTAGTGTAGTGAGGAGAGAGGCAAGGATAAAGTAAAGGATAAAAAGTGGGAAGACTTTTTTCAGTTGTAGGCTTTGCTTGTTTTCTTGTTGGCGACTTTGCCAGTAGGATAGAAAGAGCGTGATAGGGATAATGGCCAAAGTACGTGTGAGTTTAACAATGGTTGCAGACTCGAGGGTATTGCTTTGGTAAAGACTGTCCCAAGCGCTGGCGGCAGCCGTTACAGAGGAAGTGTCGTTGACCGCAGTCCCTGCAAAGAGGGCGAAGCCTTCATTGGATAGATGAAGCCAGGTGCCGAGGGTTGGAAAGATGAGCGCAGCCAAGACATTGAAGAAAAAGATAACGGAAATGGCTTGGGCTACTTCCTTTTCCTTAGCATCAATAACAGGCGCTGTCGCCGCAATGGCAGAACCCCCACAGATGGAAGAACCTACTCCAACCAAGGTAGCCAGTTTTGTATCCAGTGCAAAGAAGCGCTGGAAGAAGTAGGCAATAATCAGAGCTATTGAGATAGTGGACAGGATGACAGGGAGTGAAGATTGGCCAACTGCGAAGACCTGCGAGATATTGAGACCAAAACCAAGCAAGACAACGGCATATTGGAGCAATTTTTTAGAACTAAAGGTCAACCCAGCATCCAGTTGTTTATAGGACGAGAGAAAGGGATGTAGGAGCATGCCTATGAAAATGGCAAAAACGGGCGCGCCAATAACAGGGAAGAATCCTCCTAAGTACCAAGATACGATAGAAATGAGAAGGCAGGCCAAGATACCTGCTCCATTTTTTGATAGAAATGACATAAAAACCTCCAAATAAAATCTCTTATCATTATAGACCTATAAACAGGAAAAGTAAAGTAGACAGTGGAAAAGCTATTCTATAATGTATTTTTGCGGTCGGGGGGCTTTTGTAGTATAATAGAGATACGTTTTGAAAGTAGGAGGTATCTATGGACTTAACCAAGCGCTTTAATAAACAATTAGACAAGATTCAAGTGTCCTTGATTCGTCAGTTTGACCAGGCTATTTCAGAGATTCCTGGGGTCCTGCGTTTGACCTTGGGGGAACCTGATTTTACAACGCCAGATCATGTCAAGAAGGCAGCCAAGCGAGCCATTGACCAGAACCAATCCTACTATACAGGGATGAGTGGTCTACTGACTCTACGTCAGGCAGCTAGTGACTTTGTTAAGGAAAAATACCAACTGGATTATGCTCCTGAAAATGAAATCTTAGTTACAATTGGGGCGACAGAGGCTTTATCTGCTACTTTGACGGCTATTTTGGAAGAGGGAGACAAGGTACTCTTGCCCGCTCCTGCCTATCCAGGATATGAGCCGATTGTCAATCTAGTTGGGGCAGAGATTGTCGAGATTGATACAACTGAAAATGGTTTTATCTTGACTCCTGAAATGTTGGAAAAGGCTATTTTGGAGCAAGGGGACAAGCTCAAAGCAGTCATTCTCAACTATCCAGCCAATCCGACAGGAATTACCTATAGTCGAGAGCAGTTGGAAGCTTTGGCAGACGTTTTACGCAAGTATGAGATTTTCGTTGTCTGTGATGAGGTTTACTCAGAATTGACCTACACAGGCGAAGTCCATGTATCTCTGGGAACTATGTTGAGAGATCAGGCTATTATTATCAATGGTCTATCTAAGTCTCATGCTATGACAGGTTGGCGTTTAGGCTTTATCTTTGCTCCTGCAGCTTTCACAGCTCAGTTAATCAAGAGTCACCAATATTTGGTTACTGCTGCAAATACCATGGCTCAACATGCTGCGGTGGAGGCCTTAACAGCTGGTAAAAGCGATGCAGAGCCTATGAAGAAGGAATACATCCAGCGTCGAGATTATATTATCGAGAAAATGACTGCTCTTGGTTTTGAAATTATCAAACCAGACGGGGCCTTCTATATCTTTGCAAAAATTCCACCTGGTTACAATCAAGACTCCTTTGCCTTTCTCAAGGATTTTGCTCAGAAGAAGGCTGTTGCTTTTATCCCTGGTGCTGCCTTTGGGCGTTACGGAGAAGGCTATGTTCGTCTGTCTTATGCAGCCAGCATGGAAACGATCAGAGAGGCTATGAAACGACTTGAGGAGTACATGAGAGAAGCATGATTCAGTCTATCACGAGTCAAGGTCTCGTACTCTACAATCGTAACTTTCGGGAGGATGATAAGCTGGTCAAGATCTTCACCGAGCAGGCTGGGAAGCGCATGTTTTTCGTCAAACACGCTGGTCAATCTAAACTAGCTCCGGTTATTCAGCCCTTGGTACTAGCTCGTTTTCTCTTACGAATCAATGATGACGGACTCAGTTACATTGAGGACTATCATGAGGTCATGACCTTTCCCAAGATCAATAGCGACCTCTTTGTCATGGCTTATGCGACTTATGTTGCAGCTCTTGCAGATGCTAGTTTGCAGGATAATCAGCAGGATACTCCCTTGTTTGCTTTCTTGAAGAAGACTCTGGAGTTGATGGAAGCAGGCATAGATTATCAGGTCTTAACCAATATTTTTGAAATTCAAATCTTGACTCGATTTGGAATCAGCCTTAATTTTAATGAGTGTGTCTTTTGCCATCGGGTCGGTCAGGCCTTTGACTTTTCTTTTAAATATGGAGCCTGCCTTTGCCCAGAGCATTATTATGAAGACGAGAAACGTTGCCATCTGAATCCCAATATCCCTTATCTGCTCAATCAATTTCAAGCTATTGATTTTGAAACCTTGGAGACCATTTCGCTTAAGGCCGAAATCAAGCAAGATCTACGCCAATTTATGGATCAACTCTACGAAGAGTACGTTGGGATTCACCTAAAGTCAAAGAAATTTATTGATTCCCTAGCAGACTGGGGACAATTACTAAAAGAGGAAGACAAATGAAAAAAATCGCAGTAGATGCTATGGGGGGCGATTACGCACCTCAAGCCATCGTTGAGGGTGTCAACCAAGCCCTTGCTGACTTTTCAGATATTGAGATTCAGCTCTACGGAGATGAAAGTAAGATTAAGCAATATCTAACAGCGACAGAGCGTGTCAGCATTATCCATACGGATGAGAAAATTAACTCAGACGATGAGCCGACAAAAGCTATCCGTAAGAAGAAAAATGCCAGCATGGTATTAGCAGCCAAGGCAGTCAAGGAGGGAGAAGCAGACGCTGTCCTCTCAGCTGGGAACACAGGTGCCTTGTTGGCTGCAGGATTCTTCATTGTGGGTCGTATCAAGAATATCGATCGTCCAGGACTCATGTCTACCTTGCCGACTATCGATGGCAAAGGGTTTGACATGCTCGATCTCGGTGCCAATGCAGAAAACACAGCCCAGCACCTCCACCAATACGCTGTTCTAGGCTCCTTTTATGCTAAAAATGTTCGTGGGATTTCGAAACCACGTGTTGGTTTGCTCAACAACGGAACAGAAAGCAGCAAGGGAGATCCGCTTCGTAAGGAAACATACGACTTGCTAGTAGCTGATGAAAGTTTGAACTTTGTCGGAAACGTGGAAGCGCGTGATCTGATGAATGGCGTTGCGGATGTTGTCGTAACAGATGGTTTCACGGGAAACGCTGTGCTCAAGTCCATTGAAGGGACAGCCATGGGGATCATGGGCTTGCTCAAAAACGCCATTACAGGTGGTGGCCTTCGAGCGAAGCTAGGTGCTCTTCTCCTTAAGGATAGTTTGAAAGGTTTGAAAAAACAGCTCAACTATTCAGATGTTGGAGGAGCGGTCTTGTTTGGTGTTAAGGCCCCTGTGGTCAAGACCCATGGCTCAAGTGATGCCAAGGCTGTGTACAGTACGATTCGTCAGATTCGTACCATGCTAGAAACAGACGTAGTTGCCCAAACTGCGCGTGAATTTTCAGGAGAATAAAAAGATGACAGAAAAAGAAATTTTTGACCGTATTGTAACCATTATCCAAGAACGACAGGGAGAGGACTTTGTCGTGACAGAAGCTTTGAGTTTGAAAGACGACCTTGATGCAGACTCAGTGGACTTGATGGAGTTCGTCTTGACGTTAGAAGATGAATTTGGTATCGAAATCAGTGATGAGGAAATTGACCAACTTCAAAGTGTGGCAGATGTGGTAGCGATTATTAAAGGTAAGATATAACCAAAATCAACATGCAAGTCATGTTGTTTTTTTGTTTGCAGAAAAAAGAGAAACTTTTAGTAAAAATTACGAATAAAGAGATGAGAAAGAAAAAGGAGGAATGTTTATGTACATGCCAATCTTGTATCCATGGTTAATCAAGTGGTTTTTAAAATAAACAAAGTATAAATTTCTAATTATCTTTTTATATTTTCTTAAATGCTCGTAA
>CALHBZ010000278.1 GCA_937930605.1 Streptococcus oralis | reverse complement strand
TGCCATTACAATCGAACAGTCTGCTTCACGAAGGGCCAGAATATCATTGACACCGTCCCCTGTCATAGCCGTTGTATGACCCGCTTTTTTCAGGGTTTGGATCAGTAGTTTCTTTTGATGAGGAGAAACCCGTCCGAAAATGGCTGTTGCCTCAGCCATGGCCATCAATTCCTCATCCGTGATTTTTGAGCAATCTACATAGCTTTGATAGTCTGCAAAACCAGCTTTCTGGGCAATGCTGGATACAGTGACCGGATTGTCCCCAGAAATGATTTTGAGGCCCACTTCCTGAGAACGGAGGTAGTCTAGTGTCTCTGCTGCTCCTTCTCGAATGGGGTCCAAAATTTCCAGCAAGGCCAGAGCCTGAATATCAGATGGTTTATGTGGTTTGTGATGATCTAGTTTTTCCTGACTGAGAGCCAAGACCAAGACACGAGAACCTCGTTCCAAGGCCTCTCTGGCTTCTGGTACTTCAGAGTCCAACAACATCTCAGGCGCCCCTAAGAAAACTGTCCCTAGCCCTTCCAACTCCATAGCTCCCCACTTGCGGTCGCTAGAGAAAGGAAGAGTGGAAAGCATGGGATAAGCTACCTGTCCTTGGAAACGCTGGCGAATAGCTTGAGCTGTAGGATTTTTATCCTCACTATGAGATATATAGCTGGTCAGAATGCTTGCAATAGTCTCTTCACCATACGTTTCCGTCAGAGGAAGAACCGCCTCCACCTGCATCTTTCCTTGGGTAATGGTCCCCGTTTTGTCCAGACAGAGCATATCCACACGCGCCAAGGTCTCAACAGAGTACATCTCCTGAACCAAGACCTTTTTCAAACCCAGTTTGATCACAGCTGTCAAGAGCGAAGTGATGGTCAAAAGGGCGATTCCCTTGGGCAACATACCCAAAAGTGCTGTCGAAGTATTCACTACAGAAGACTTGAGAGGCAAGCCTTTTAAAATCAAGGCTTCTAGCAAGAGAGCCAGACCAAAGGGAATGATAATCTTCCCAGTAAAACCAGCTAGCTTGTCCAGCGATTTCATGATACGGGAGTTAATGGGTTTCACTGTCTTAGCTTCCAGCATGAGTTTGGAAGCATAGTTTTCTGCCCCGACATGGTGGACTTGAGCCAAAACTGATCCACTGGCTAAGAAACTTCCAGATAAAAGCAAGGCATCCACTTCCTTTTGTACTAAATCACTCTCCCCCGTCAACATGGCTTCATTGACTTCCGCAAATCCTTCCAGAACCCGCGCATCACTAGGAATCTGCTCTCCAGCCGACAGACGAATCACATCTCCTAGGACCAATTCTTCTGGATTGATGGCAATTTCCTGACCCTCACGGATGGTTTTGACCTTTTCCTTGGTCATGAGATTAAGCTTGTCCACCATGTGTTTGGCCCGTAGTTCGGTCACAATTCCAGAAAAAGCGTTAAAGCAGATAACAGCAAAGAAGACCAAATTGCTCCAAGCCTGCACAAAAGCTAGCGCCAAGGCAATGGCAAAGTTCAACGCGTTAAAAAGTGTAAAAACATTTCGTTTGATGATTTGCCAAGTACTGGTACTGGCTGAAGCGGTAAAGTCATTGACCAAACCTTGAGCCTGTCTTTCCTTGACTTCTCTTTGGGTTAATCCCATTATCTTATTTTTATCCATAAATTCTATCATATCATTTTTTCTAGCAGAATTCTAATCTCATCTAAAAACTGTCCACTAAAAACTGAAAAAGTTTGCCAGTAGTCTTTCGATAAGGTATAATAATAAAAGCAATACAATCGAAGGAGTTCTCATGTTTTATACTTATTTGCGTGGACTAGTCATGCTGATCTTGTGGTCCATCAATGGCAATGCCCACTATCACAATACGGATAAAATCCCTAGTAAAGATGAAAACTATATCCTGGTCGCACCTCATCGTACCTGGTGGGATCCAGTTTACATGGCTTTTGCGACCAAACCAAAACAGTTCATCTTTATGGCTAAAAAAGAGCTTTTTAACAACCGCATCTTTGGCTGGTGGATTCGTATGTGTGGGGCCTTTCCTATCGACCGGGAAAATCCTAGCGCCTCTGCTATCAAATACCCTATCAATGTCCTCAAAAAAAGTGACCGTTCCCTTATCATGTTTCCTAGTGGTAGTCGCCACTCTACAGATGTCAAAGGCGGAGTTGCTCTGATTGCCAAGATGGCTAAGGTCCGTATCATGCCAGTTACCTATACTGGTCCCATGACCTTGAAAGGTTTGGTTAGCCGTGAACGTGTGGATATGAACTTTGGAAATCCTATCGATATCTCAGACATCAAGAAAATGAATGATGAAGGGATTGAAATGGTTGCAGACCGTATCCAAGCAGAATTCCAACGTTTGGACGAAGAAACTAAGCAATGGCACAATGATAAAAAACCAAACCCACTCTGGTGGTTTGTCCGAATCCCTGCCCTCATCCTTGCTGTGATTGTTGGTATCCTAACGATTATCTTTACCTTCATCGCAAGCTTTATCTGGAATCCAGATAAGAAGAGAGAGGCTCTTGGTTAAAAAATACAATTATCCCTTGGCTTTTGCCAAGGGATATTTCTTTTATGCAATTTTCCATTTTTGGGCCAACCAGCTGGAAAAGGCTAGGAATCGCTCAGCCACTTGCTCATGATGCCCATAAGAATCAAAGACAAACTGACCAGCCGGATAGTGCTTCTGAAGGCTAGTATGGATCTGCTCAGCATAGACTGGTGCTTGAGCCAAGCGATTGGTATGATGGGCTCCTTCTGTTTGACCATTCTGTAAATACAGCAAACAATCTAAATTTCTCACCTTTTCTTCCCTGCAATAAGTCACAAAATCAGGATACCAAAAGGAACCGCAGATAGAGAAGATACAGGAGACCTTATCAAAACGGAAAAGACTGTATACTGCTGTCAAACCACCTAGTGAATATCCTCCATAGGCAAGGCGATTTTTGTCCAGGCGATAAAGCGCCTGCAACTTGTCTAAAAGACCTCCAAATAAATGACCATGATAGACATTTGCCTGACCACCAAAATCTGGAGCTCCATCTCTCAGAGCAGGTGCCTTCCAGGGAGTGTAGTCATCTAGGCGATTTTTAGAGGTCAAGCCCACTAAAATCACAGATTCTGAAAGGGAAGATAGGAAATCCAAGTTTCCATCATTCAAGAGAATAGCTGGATAGGTTTGATTGGGATCATAAGTCGAAGGAAGGCTGACCTTGACTTGGATCCCTTCCCAATCAAACTCATTATTTATTGATAAAGTCATTGATTTTCTCAAGGGAATCAATCACTGCTGGACCATAGTCCATCAACTCATCGTAAGAGATGGTCATGATTTTTTGATTCTTAATTGCAGGAACATTTTCCAAAACTTCATTTGCCTTCATCAACTCTACTGCGTTAGCATCCAATTTTTTATTGCGGTCGCTGGTCACATAGATAATCAATTCAGGATCCATTGACACGAGATTTTCCAAGGTCAAGCCTGATGTTCCCGTTGCAACGTTGGTATAACCAAGTTGATTTAGTAGGCTTTCTTGCAAAGCAGACTTGTAAGCGCCGAAGGTTTCGTCGTTATAAGCAACCATAATCAAAGCCTTTTTCTTTTCACCTTGGCTTGCTGGGTTTGCTTTCTTAACAGCATCAATTTTAGCTTGTAATTGGGCTGCGTATTCATTAGCCTTGTCCTGAACATTGAAAATCATTCCAAGATTTTTGACATCTTCTACGATATTTCCCAAATCTTGCTGAATCGTTGAGAGAGAGGCTTTTTGTGTATAGACTGGGATTTTATTTTCATTCCAAGTGCTAACTGTCCCCAAGGATTTTTCAGAAAACATCATGTTTCGACCCATCACAGCGTCTGGCTCATAAGAAAGGACTGTCTCTTGTGAGACTGTTTTTTTGTCCCCAATTTGAGGAATCGTCGCAATCGCGTCCTTGTATTTGTCCGTCACAGCATTATCAGGGTTGAGCATGCCAGCAATTTTATCCTTCAAGCCTAACTCCAATAAGATTTCAGTGGTTGACAGATTGTTGGTGATAACTTTTTCAGGTGCCTTCTCAAAAACTTGTTCAACTTCATTCCCTTTAGCGTCATAGGTTTTGACCGTTAGTGGATAAGTCGTCTCTGTGCTGGCCTTTTGACTTGTTTCTGTGCTAGACTGTGTGGTAGTTTTTTCTGTAGTAGTATTGCCACAAGCTGCCATGGTTAGGGTAGCTACTGTTACGAGTAAAATGCTTAGTGTTTTTTTCATCTTGTTTTCCTTTTCATTCTTATAAATAGTGAATCATAGCTTGCTGATCCTCGGTCCAAGTAACCTGACTTTGAACTCCATATACAGTTTGCAATGACTCTGGGGTGATGGTCTCCTTTGGAGTCCCTTGGTAAAGGATTTCTCCCTCTTTCATCAGATAGAGATAATCCGAATAGCGACAAGCAAGTTGAATGTCATGTAGGACAGCTAAAACATTGACCTTGAGATTCTTCACAATGGCCAACAAGTCTAGCTGATACTTGATATCCAGGTGATTGGTTGGTTCGTCCAGGAGCAAGAGAGTCGGTTCTTGCGCCAAGGCGCGGGCTAATAAGACTCGCTGTTTCTCTCCCCCTGACAGGGACGAATAGAGACGAGTTTTCTTCTCAAGCATATCCACCTTGACGAGAGCATCTTGAACAAGGGCATAATCTCTTTCCTTTTCCTTCTGTAAAAAAGAGAGGTGGGGAGTTCTTCCCAGCAAGACGATTTCCTCAACTGTACAATCAAACTGCAATTGATTAAACTGGGTAACAACTGCCATTTGCTTGGCTGTTTCTTTGAGTGACCAATGCTCCAGTGGCTTTCCATCTAGTCTTATCAAACCTTTGTCTGACTTTTCCTGACGATAGAGGAGTTTAAGAAGACTGGTTTTCCCACTTCCATTTGGTCCTAGTATCGTGTGAAATTGATGCCCCTCAACCTTAAGAGAAACTCCTTTGAGGATTTTTTTCTCTCCTAGTCCAAAGTGAACATCCTGACAAATCAAGTCCATATCAGGCCCTCACCTCCCTTCGCCTTCCTCCAACAATGTAGATAAAGAAGGGAGCACCTACTAAGGCTGTGAAAATGCCAATCGGCAACTCAGCGTTTGGAATGATGATACGAGAGAGTACATCTGCCCAGATGACAAAGAGGGCACCCAGTAAGGTCGCAATAGGAAAAAGCCTCCTGTAATTCGTTCCCACTAACCCTCGAGCTAAGTGAGGAGTAATCAGACCAACAAATCCAATAATCCCACAAGTAGCCACCAAGACAGCTGTCAGCACAGCCACCATGGTCACATAAAGATACCAATAAAAGCGTAAGGGAATTCCCAAAGTTAAAGCAGCCTCATCTCCCATCATCATCGCATTGAAAACACGATACTGGGTAGCGAAAAATAGAAAGGCTACTCCCACTACCATAGTTGGCAGGACTAAGTCAGACCAAGTAGTCCCAGCAAGCGAACCCATAGTCCAAAACTTAATGGTCATCACACTGTCAGCATTAGCCCCAACTGAGATAATAAAGTTGGAAAACGCCAGAAAGAGAGCATTGACCACCGTTCCTGATAAGATCAGACTAGAAGTCGTCATCCTTCCCTGCATAGAGGCAATGATGAGGACAGCAATGGTTGCCAAAATAGCTCCAAGAAAAGCTCCAAGGCTAATCACCAATTTTAAACCAAGAATGATGCTCAAAGTTGCCCCTAGAGTTGCACCCGCAGAAATTCCTAAGACATAAGGCTCTGCGATGGGATTGTTCACTGTAGACTGCATCACGCTACCACACATAGACAGACCAGCCCCTACTATCAGACCTAACAATACTCGGGGGAATCTCATGTTCCATACAATGGCAAGAGTGGACTTGGAAACCTCTCCTATCTCAAGAGGAATCCCCAACCTGCTCAAAATGATCCGATAGGTATCTCCTAAATCAATCGCTACGGACCCCATAGAAACAGCTAAAAAAAGTGAAATTCCTAAAACACTTAGCAAAACACCCAAAAACAACACAAATTGCAAATCTTGTCGGCTTCCAGAAAATTTGGAAAGCATGAAAACCTCCTTAGAAAAATTAAAAATTTAGAAAATTCTCATGAAAAGTATACCATATTTTCAACAATGGAACAAGATGAGAAAAATAAATATAGTTGGTCTTACAGTGCTAATAATCGTAACCGAAGATTATACTTGGGTATATCGAGGTAAAGTGACAACATAAAAAGCCCTCTAAAATTAGAGAGCTGTCTGTTTATATAATCAGTGAGAATCTTTATATCACCAATTCTCCCATTGGGTTTCGACTTTCACTTCACCATAGTTGCTTGGCGAGTACTTGCTATCATAAATTGAGCACCAGTCTTTCAAGACTTTCTGGTTGACGATTTCGTCGTAGGAAGAATCCAAGTCCTTAGCAGTGATACCGTACTGTTCTAGGTAGGATTTCACCTGAGCATCATCTTCAATATAAGTTTCCGTATCTGATTTCTTTAAACCTATTTTTACAAATTTTTTTAAAACACGGTCCTTACGATTATAGTTATCCCATATTCTAACTCTAACGTTTGGTCCAATTCGTTTTTCAAATGAAATTGAACTTAATTGTGTTTTTGTAGCAAAATTAAAACCAATTTCGATTTCAAAATAGTCTTCTGGAGTATTGTCTTTATTATAAGTTCCAAATGGGTAATATTTAGAATACTCTCCATCACTTGGCCAATCCGGTCTGATTTTAAACCCATCTATATGCCTTAAAATATTATTTGACCGATAGGTTTTCTCTGTCTCTTGGTAAATCTCATCAAAAATGTTTTTAGGTTGATGGATAAAAAAGTAGAAACAGGATAATATGATTATCACGAATAATACTATTAGACCGAGGGTTTTCTTCATTAACTTTTCCTCCTAATCTGCCACAGCCTCTAAGCGATTTAAAAATGTTGATACATCTGAATGGTTTTTATCAATATACTCTTTAATAGATTTTTCATCCTTTTTCAGTATATTCGGAGGTACTACTCCTGAATAAATCGTACCTTTGACGTGTTTCCAATCCTTATTTTTTAGGAATTCTCTTTCTCTCTGAGAGAAGTCTTTTTGAAGATCAGCATAGTAAGAAGATATGGCTTAGTCATAGGATTGTCCCTTCTGCATACGACCAATAAGATTGATCGAGTCCAAATCAGCCTTGTAGTCATCTTCTCCAATGCTTGGTTTCATATCATTTGCATTAAAGGTCGTATCTCCCTCCCAGCCCGAAAGGTCCTTGACACGCTCTCTACCGCCATAGAGATCGGATAACTGAACCTGATCAGGATTAAGGTGAGTCGCCATAGTGATGGACTGGTAAGTGAAATCTGGGGGCCTGTCACCAATTCTCCCACTGGGTTTCAATCTTAACATCACCATAATTTGTTGGCGAGTACTTACTGTCATAAATGGTACACCAATCTTTCAAGACTCTCTGGTTGACGATTTCGTCGTAGTATGTATCCAAGTCCTTAGCAGTGATACCGTACTTCTCTAGGTAGGATTTTACCTGATCTTCGTCTTCGATATAAGTTTCCGTATCTGCTTTCTTTAAACCTATCTTTACATTTTTCTTTAAAACACGATCCTTACGAGTATATTTATTCCATAAGCGAACTCTCGTGTTTGGTCCTACTTGCCTCTCAAATGAAACGGAGCTTAATTGAGATGTATATTCAAAATTAAACCCAATTTCTATCTCAGAATAATCTGACGGTGTTTTCTCTTTGTTGTATAATCCGAACGGAGTATACGAAATATTAGGGTCATCACTTGGCCGATCTGGTCTGATTTCAAATCCATCTATATTTCTTAAAATATTATTTGACCGATAGGTTTTCTCCGTCTCCTGATATATCTCATCAAAAATGTTTTTAGGTTGACGCACAAAAAAGTAAAAACAGGATGATATGATTATCACGAATAAGGCTACTAAACCGAGTGTTTTCTTCATTAACTTTTCCTCCTAGTCTGCCACAGCCTCTAAACGATTTAAAAATGTGGATACTTCTGGGTATTTTTCCTCAATATACTCTTTAATAGATGCCTCACCCTTTCTCAGTATATCTGCAGGCGCTACCCCTGCATAAATCGTACCTTTGACCTCTTTCCAATCTTTATTTTTTAAGAATTCCCTTTCTCTCTGAGAGGAGTCTTTTTGAAGGTCAGCATAGTAATAAGATATGGCTTGGTCATAGGATTGCCCCTTCTGCATGCGACCAATAAGATTGACCGAGTCTAGGTCTGCCTTGTAGTCATCTTCACCAATACTTGGTTTTTTATCCGTAGCATTTTTAGTCGTGTCTCCTTCCCAGCCTGAAAGATCCTTGACACGCTCCCTACCGCCATAGACATCGGATAACTGGAAGCTGCTAGGATTTAGATGAGTAGCCATAGTGATGGACTGGTGGGTAAAGTCTGCGTGGCCTATCACCAATTCTCCCACTGCGTTTCAACCTTGACATCACCATAGTTGCTTGGTGAATACTTACTGTCATAAATCGAACACCAATCTTTCAAGACTTTCTGATTGACGATTTCATCGTAGTAAGAATCTAAGTCCTTAGCAGTTATACCGTACTGCTCTAGGTAGGATTTCACCTGAGCCTCGTCTTCGATATAAGTTTTCGTATCTGCTTTCTTTAAACCTATTTTTACAAATTTTTTTAAATTGCGTTCTTTATGAGAATATACAGTCCACATTTTTATATTCACGTTGGACTCTATACGTTTTTCAAATGAAATCAAACTTAATTGAGCTTTGGATTTAAAATTAAAATCTATAGCAATTTTCTCATAGCTATCTGGTAAAGCATTTTCCTCATAGGCGACACTTGGATAAAATCTAGAATCATCACTATACTCTTGATATTTATGTGCTTCAACATCTTTCAACTTGTTAAAGACATTATTTCCTAGATAGGTCTTCTCCGTTTCTTGGTAAATCTCATCAAAAATGTTTTTAGGTTGACGCACAAAAAAGTAAAAACAGGATGATATGATTATCACGAATAAGGCTACTAAACCGAGTGTTTTCTTCATTAACTTTTCCTCCTAGTCTGCCACAGCCTCTAAACGATTTAAAAATGTCGATACATCTGGATATTTTCTTTCAATATATGCTTTAAGAGCATCCTCCCCATCTAGCTTAATATCCGTTGGTCGCAAACTATCATAAATAGTATCTCTGACTGTATCCCAATCCTTATTTTTTAGGAATTCTCTTTCTCTCTGAGAGGAGTCTTTTTGAAGATTAGCATAGTAAGAAGATATGGCTTGGTCATAGGATTGTCCCTTCTGCATATGACCAATAAGATTGACCGAGTCCAAATCAGCCTTGTAGTCATCCTCACCAATGCTTGGTTTCTTATCCGTAGCGTTAAAGGTCCTGTCTCCCTAACAGCCAGAAAGGTCCTTGACATGCTCTCTACCGCCATAGACGTCGGATAACTGGAAACTGCTAGGATTTAGATGAGTAGCCATAGTGATGGACTGGTGGGTAAAGTCTGCATGGCCTGTCACCAATTATCCCACTGGGTTTCAACTTTCACCTCGCCATAGTTGCTTGGCGAGTACTTGCTGTCATAAATCGTGCACCAGTCTTTCAAGACTTTTTGGTTGACGATTTCGTCGTAGTAAGAATCCAAATCCTTGGCAGTGATACCGTACTGTTCTAGGTATGATTTTACCTCTGATTGCTCATCAATATATACTTTGGAATTATTTTCTTTTTTTATTATAGTAACTTCTTTACTCAAAACACCTAATTTATAATTGTAGCTTCCCCATACTTTCACACTAACATTAGAAGATAGTCTTCTTTCAGAGTAAATGAACAAAACCTTCTGTGAGTTTCGAAAATTAAAACCAATTTCTATCTCAGAATAATCTGACGGTGTTTTCTCTTTGTTGTATAATCCGAACGGAGTATACAAAATATTGGGGTCATCACTTGGCCAAACTGCTCTGATTTTAAATCCATCTATGTTTCTTAAAATATTATTTGACCGATAGGTTTTCTCCGTCTCCTGATAAATCTCATCAAAAATGTTTTTAGGTTGTTTAGGAAAAAAGTAAAAACAAACTGATACAACTAGTAAGACTAAAGCTAATAAACTGAATTTTTTCATCATCATCCTCCTACTCCGCCACGGCTTCCAAGCGATTTAAAAATGTCGATACTTCTGGATAGTTACTTTCAATATATTCTTTAATCGCATCTTCACCTTTTTCCATAACCTCTAACGGAAGAATACTGGCATAGATAGTACTTCTGACTTGTTTCCAATCTTTATTTTTCAAAAATTCTCTTTCTCTCAGAGTCGAATCCTTTTGAAGGTCAGAGTAATAAGAAGTTATAGCTTGGTCATAGGATTGCCCCTTCTGCATACGGCCGATAAGATTGACTGAATCAAGGTCTGCCTTGTAGTCATCTTCACCAATGCTTGGTTTTTTATCCGTAGCATTTTTAGTCGTGTCTCCCTCCCAGCCTGAAAGATCCTTGACACGCTCTCTACCGACATAGACATCGGCTAACTGAACTTGATTAGGATTAAGATGAGTAGCCATAGTGATAGACTGGTGGGTAAAGTCTGCATGACCTATCACCAATTCTCCCACTGGGTTTCAATCTTGACATCGCCATAATTACTTGGCGAGAACTTGCTGTCATAAATGGTACACCAGTCTTTTAAGACTTTCTGATTGACGATTTCATCGTAGTAAGAATCCAAATCTTTGACAGTAATACCATACTTTTCTAAGTAGGATTTTACCTGATCTTCGTCTTCGATATAGCTATCCTCGTTTCCTGATAATACTATTTGAATTGACTTTTTGATTGTTTTAGTGTTTGGATTATATTTGTTGACCATCCATAGCTTCATACCATCAGCTACTTTTCTCTCAACTGAAACAAACATTTTACTATACGCTTTCTCAAAATTAAATCCAACTCTCAGTTCAAGATAGTCTTTCGGAAGAGTCTTATACTTTCCTAAAGGGCTATATTTAAAATAATCTCCATCACTTGGCCAGACATCATCAATTTCAAAACCTTCTATATTTCTTAAAATATTATTTGTGCGATAGGTTTTCTCTGTTTCTTGGTAGATTTCATCAAAAATATTTTTAGGTTGATGCGTAAAGAAGTAAAAACAAACTGATACAAGTAATACTACTATTGTTAAAACACCTAGTATTTTCTTCATAGATTTCCTCCTAATCCGCTACGGCTTCCAAGCGATTTAAAAACTTGGATACACCTGGATAGTTACTTTCAATATATTCTTTAATCGCATCTTCACCTTTTTCCATAACCTCTAACGGAAGAATACTGGCATAGATAGTACTTCTGACTTGTTTCCAATCTTTATTTTTCAAAAATTCTCTTTCTCTCAGAGTCGAATCCTTTTGAAGGTCAGAGTAATAAGAAGTTATAGCTTGGTCATAGGATTGCCCCTTCTGCATACGGCCGATAAGATTGACTGAATCAAGGTCTGCCTTGTAGTCATCTTCACCAATACTTGGTTTTTTATCCGTAGCATTTTTAGTCGTGTCTCCTTCCCAGCCTGAAAGATCCTTGACACGCTCTCTACCGCCATAGAAATCGGATAATTGGAAACTGCTAGGATTCAGATGAGTAGCCATAGTGATGGACTGGTGGGTAAAGTCTGCGTGACCTGCTCCGTTGTTAGAATAAGCCTTTAGTTTGCTATCCCAAAACTTATCAAAACCATCTTCTTTATTATAAGTTTCGGAATAACGCTTTTTGAAAGTTTCATATAATTCAGGGTCCTCAGATTTTAACTTATTTGAATAACTAGCTTTCCCACTAGCCAGTTCATGTTGCAACCTAAGATTATAAATCAATTTTTTGGCATCTGTTTCATCTTTGATTCCAAGTTCTTTAAAAATTTCAAGAAGTGGCTTTTCTACTGTCCTTGATTTTCCTGTAATCGAACTGCCAACAGTCACATTATAAAAATAAGTTTTCAAATGACCCGCCGTTTCGTTCCACCGAAACCCATCATAGTTGACCGCACCAACGACTCGCAAAAAGATATAGTCACGGAACTCTTGGCTAGAGTTCGGGAACTTCCTGTCTATCCCTTGCTTGATGGTCAAGAGCTGTTGAGCTGTCTCTGCGTCAAAGCCGTATTCTGCCATCATGGTTTGGACAAAGGCTTTTTCCTGACGACTGAGTTGCATGTCCTTTGTATCAGCATAGGCAGTCAGGTAGTTGACCCAAGTCAGGTCAGATGGGACTTTAAAGACCCCATTTTTTGCATCCCAACTACT
>CALHBZ010000277.1 GCA_937930605.1 Streptococcus oralis | reverse complement strand
TCACTTTTCTATCTTCAATCATTTGATTTACTTCTTCATTTGTCGCAGCTTTCAATTCTTCCTTAACAGGCTTTTCTTGACTAGAAGCTTCTAACTCTACTTTTGTGTCCTTTTCAACAGATTTAGAAATCTCTTTCGCCTCCTTAATAACTTGGCCTTGTTCTTCCTTTTCTTTTGCTACAGTCTCCTCTACTGTACTTGTCTGACTTGTATCAGCGACTTGTTCCAGAACTGCTTCCTCAAGACCCTTCTCTGCATTCACAGTAATCGGCGTTTCGTCCGCAAAAACAGAGCTTGTTCCAGCAAGATTTGCACCAAATAGAACAGCACAAGTTCCAATCAGTACTGAGCATGTCCCAACAGAAAACTTCCGAATACTGTAGACACTTTTACGATTCCAATAGCTTTTATCCATAAAAACCTCCTTTTAGTAACCGCTTCCATTTTTATGTGATAGCGGATAACTCTCCTTTTGTCTTTTATATCTATTCTATAAAATAATACAGATAACTTCAATCCTTAAAACTAAAAAATCATAATTTTGATTGTTTTTTCTAAAATTTGGAGAAGATTCAAAAAATGTGAATGTAGATTTAGGACAAAAACAAACATTTTTTTGACACTCCGTTAAATATTGATAAATTGTAAAATATAGTGCAACAAAAAAACTCATAGCGTTTCATTGGTGTAAACTGTAAGTAACCACACAAACAGAATTCCGAGGAAAAACTATGAGCTACTCCCATCTTACCATAACCGACCGAATAAAGATAGAAACCTACTTGGAATTAGGTTTAAAACCTTGCCAAATTGCAAGAAAACTTGGCGTCCATAAGTCTACTATTTCAAGAGAGTTGAGACGATGTCAAAATGGTTACTCCGCAGTCTTAGCACAGGAACAGTACGACCACAAGGCTAAGCAAAAAGGTCGGAAGTCTTGTTTCACACCAAAGTTGAAAAAGGAAATTGAGAACGGTTTAAAATCCTCCTGGTCGCCTGAACAGATTTGTGGGCGCTATCAGCTTGAACAAAGGCCAATGGTAGCTTTTAAAACCATCTATAACTGGCTCTATGCTGGTTTGATTGATCTGGATTTAAGCGTCCTTCGTCGTAAAGGAAAGACTCGACAACCCAAAGAAACACGTGGAAGATTTAGGATTGGCACATCGATTGCCAAACGTCCTAAAGAGGTCCGGAATCGTAAAACTTTTGGTCACTGGGAACTTGATACTGTAGTGTCTTCCAGAGGCAAAAGCAAGGGCTGTTTAGCGACTTTTCTAGAGCGAAAAACTCGTTTTTACTTAGCTTTTAAGATACCAGATAGAACAGCCAAAGCCATGTTTTCAGCCATCGAACAACTTTATAAGCTATTTCCAACAGAGACTCTTAAAACTTTCACTTCAGATAGGGGAAAAGAGTTCGCCTGCTATCCTCTGGTAGAGAATTTAGGAATTTCCTTTTTCTTTGCGGACGCCTATTCATCCTGGCAGAGAGGAAGCAATGAAAACGCAAATGGCTTACTAAGAGAATATTTTCCAAAGAAAACAGATTTAGCTACTATCTCTGATGAAGCTTTGAACAAGGCCTTATATGATATCAATCACCGACCACGAAAATGTTTAGCTTACAGAACGGCTTATGAAGCTCTAGTAGATGAGTTAGAGTAAATGTTGCGCTTATTCTTGCAATTTATTTATTATAAAGAAGTTCCTTTTGTAAGGAACTTCTTTTACTTATAATTAAAGGTCTCCCCTGCCAACTTATCAGCTAACTTGGGGAAGAGAGTATAAAATTTGTGGGCTAGGTTCAACAAAAGTGGAAGATTGAGTTCCCGTTTATTTTTTCCTATAGTTTTAACAATCTTTTTAGCGACCGCATCTGGTTCTAAGAGAAATCGGTCAACCGACTTGAGGTAGCTGCCATCCGGGTCTGCCTGGTCAAAAAAGGCAGTGCGAATCGGTCCTGGATTAACCGTCGTTACATAGATACTATGGGGCATAAGTTCGAGGCGTAGAGCATTGGAAAAACCAATAGCCGCAAACTTGGTCGCTGAGTAGAGACTGGACTTGCTAGTCGCTATCAAACCTGCCATACTGACGATATTGATGATATGCCCTTTTCCTCTCTCCTTCATGCGAGCTCCAAGACAACGAGACAGATTCATCAGAGCAAAAGTATTGATCTCAAACATCTGGTGAATGTCTTTGTCAGAAATCTGGTCAAATTCTTCAAATATTCCGTAACCAGCATTGTTAATCAAGACATCAATCTTGCCATATCGTTGATAGAGCTCAGCTACTAAAGTTTCTAGGGCTTGGTCATCAGTAATATCAATCTCAACTAATTCTGTGTGAGAATGATTTCCGTAGAGTTGTCCTAGTTTTTCCTTGTTTCTACCTAACAAAATCAGTTGGTCATTCGGCAAAAGCTTGACCATTTCTTGGGCTAGACCACCACTAGCACCTGTAATGAGAATCGTACGCATACTTATCCTTTTTCAATCTTTTAGACTTCCACTTCTTCCAAGTCTTTGACCACATGGACATTTTCAAAAATGCTGGCCGCATCTTTCTTGAGCTGGCTGACATCTTTTGAAAGGAAACGGGCGCTGATATGGTTGAGTAAGAGGCGTTTGGCTCCTGCTTCTACTGCAACCTGAGCAGCCTGCATATTAGTAGAATGACCATGGTTGCGAGCAATTTTCTCATCACCCTTACCATAAGTGGACTCATGGACTAGGACATCAGCATTGACAGCAAGACGCACACTGGCATTGGTTTTTCGGGTGTCGCCCAGAATAGTGATAATCTTACCAGGACGCGGTGCTGAGATATAGTCTGCAGCCTTGATTTCAGTCCCATCTTCTAGAACAACGTCCTGCCCGTTTTTGATTTTTCCAAAGAGCGGGCCAAATGGGACGCCAGCAGCCTTAAGTTTTTCAGCATCCAGCGTTCCTTCCAAGTCCTTTTGCATGACACGGTAACCAACACAGAAAATGGTGTGGTCCAACTCCTCTGCATACACAGAGAATTTATCAGTTTCAAGGATTTTCCCTAGAGAATCTTGGTCAAACTCATGGAAATGAATGCGATAAGGCAGACGAGAACCTGACACACGAAGGCTGGTTAAGACAAATGACTTGATTCCTTGCGGTCCATAGATTTCCAAATCTGTCTGCTCTTCATTGGCCTGAAAAGCACGGCTAGAAAGGAAACCCGGTAAACCAAAGATATGGTCTCCATGCAAGTGAGTGATAAAGATTTTGCTGACCTTACGTGGTCGAATCGTAGTTTCCAGAATGCGATTTTGCGTTCCTTCGCCACAGTCAAAAAGCCAGACTTCGTTGATCTCGTCCAAGAGTTTCAGGGCGAGACTTGAAACGTTGCGCGCTTTGGAGGGCTGACCAGCCCCCGTTCCTAAAAATTGAATATCCATTCGATACTTTCTAATTAATCAATATATAACATGGCTGTGCGGTTTTCCGATCGGAAATAGCGCTTGCCAGAAAAAGCTCTAGCTTCCTGTAGTAAATCCTCTTGACTATAGCCTTTGAGTCGCTTACGACCATCAGCCAAGCTTTCCAAGTCTGTCAAAGCTGTGAGACTTTTCACGCTAACAACTTCCTGATCTCCGGCAGCCTTCATGTAAATCTTTCCAGCCCCCTCAAAGACTAGCTGATGGGGGAAAATTTGCGCAATCTCAAAAAGTAAGTCATCCGAGATTACTTCCTTACTTTCAGAAAAAATCCGACCAAGACCTTCCTCCTCATAGCAAAAACCAAAGGATTTTCCTGATAGGTTGAGGCGAATAAAAGGCTTATTTTCTAGAGTAAAACTTGGCTCAGCATTGAAGAGGTTCAATTCCTGACTTAGTTCAGCAAAGTAAGCTGTCGCAGCCTCGGGACTCTTTTTCTGGTAGAGCTCTGCAAAATAAGCATTGACCACGCTAGGCGGAGGAGTGATGAGAGTTAACTGCTCCTGTTTAGTTCTACCGGCCAGAAGGGAATCCAGATAGACCTTGTCTAGACTCGTATAGCCCCCATATTTTAGAGCTAAGGTTTTGATATCAGTCATAAAATTCTTCTAACCTCCATTTGTTTTTCTCAGAAATGTAGCCTGTGATGAGTTCGCCATCATCTTGGTAATCACGTTCTTCCAGAATCGCTACACTTTCTAAATCATGAATCTTGTAGGATTTCGAAAAAGGCACGCGCAGGGTAAATGCCTCGAAAATATCCTTGATTTTCTCTAAAAATAAGGCCTGCAGCTGCTCACGACTATCCTCCGACTTGGCAGAAATGAGAGCATAAGGCGTTTGGGTAGGCGTGAAATCCTCCACCAAATCCGCTTTATTATAAAGAGTCAGGCGAGGAATATCCTCCATATCCAAGTCTTTCATGATAGACAGAACCGTTTTTTCATGCTCCTCGTGATAAGGATTGCTGGCATCGATGACATGAACGAGAAGGTCTATATGCTTGCTTTCTTCCAAGGTCGACTTGAAACTTGACACCAACTCTGTCGGCAAATCTTGGATAAAGCCGACGGTATCTGTCAAGGTTACCTGTAGATTGCCCCCCAGATGGATACTTTTAGTTGTCGCATCCAGAGTCGCAAATAGCTCATCTGCTTCGTACTGGGTCTTACTGGTTAAGCTGTTCATGATGGTTGATTTCCCAGCATTGGTGTAGCCAATCAAACCAATCTTAAAGGTGCTTGACTCCAGACGTTTTTCTCTGACTGTCGCCCGATTTTTCTCAACGACCTTGAGCTGACGTTCAATGTCTGTGATTTGGTTACGAACACTACGACGATTCAGTTCCAGCTGGCTTTCACCAGGTCCACGAGAACCAATTCCACCCGCCTGACGACTAAGCATAATTCCCTGACCGACCAAGCGTGGCAAGAGATATTTGAGCTGAGCTAGGTGGACTTGTAGTTTCCCTTCGTGGCTTCGAGCTCGCATGGCAAAGATATCCAAAATCAGCTGCATACGGTCAATGACTTTGACACCGAGAATTTCCTCCAAATTGACATTCTGCCTTGGTGTCAGACGGTTGTTGACAATAACAGTTGTGATTTCTTCCGCATCTACCATGAGCGCAATTTCTTCCAACTTACCAGAGCCAACAAAAGTCTTGGAATCATATTTTTCACGTTTTTGTCTGTAACTATCTACTACGACTGCCCCAGCTGTCTTAGCCAGACTGGCCAACTCTTCCATGGAGAGGTCAAAATTATCCATGCCCTGCAGTTCCACACCAATGAGCAGGACTCGTTCCTCTTTTTTCTCCGTTTCAATCATTCAAAAACTCCTCAATCTGGCTTAGAATGCGGTCCTTCACGCCAGACTCTCCTATCTGATAAAAGGTCACCTGCATGCGATTACGGAACCAGGTCAACTGACGCTTGGCAAAACGACGCGTCGCCTGTTTGAGACTCTCGCTGGCTTCCTCCAGAGTCTGCTCCCCACGGAAATAAGGAAAAAGTTCCTTGTAACCAATTCCTTTGGCAGCTTGAACATCTGGATAATGGTCAAAAAGGTACTTGGCCTCATCCAAAAGCCCGACCTCAAACATCAAATCCACTCGACGGTTGATACGTTCATAAAGCTGACTTCGTTCATCATCTAGGCAGATAATCAATGGTTCATACAAGGACTCTTGATTTTCCAAATCCTGAGCAAAATGGGCGATTTCCAAGGCTCGCATAGCACGACGACGGTTAAACTGGGGAATTTCAAGGCCTGCTTGCTTCACAAGATGGGCTAATTCCTCATCTGAAAAAGGCTCTAAACTAGCTCGATAGGCTAAAATCTCCTCATGGGGCGTCTCTCCACCCAGATGGTAGCCTTCCAGCAAGCTCTGGATATAAAGCCCTGTTCCACCAGCAATAATAGCCAGTTTTCCTCGACTTTGAATGTCCTCTATAGCCTTTTTAGCTTCTGAAACAAAATCAAAAGCCGAGTAAGACTCGGTCACCTCCCTGACATCAATCAAATGATGAGGAACAGCAGTTTGCTCCTCTGGGCTAGCCTTGGCCGTCCCAATATCCAGCCCTCTGTATACTTGCTGACTGTCACCGCTAACTACCTCTCCACCAAAGCGCTTGGCTACTTCAATAGCAAGGGCTGTCTTTCCAACAGCAGTCGGTCCAACAATTACAATTATTTTTATTTTCATCTTTTTTCCTTGAAAAATTCCCATTTTTTCGTTACTATTATTATATCACAAAAAGGTCAGTCAGAAAAATGCTACCACTTAAGGAGCCTGGCTGATCGGGAAGATAAAGGAGGAAGACTCATGGCTAAAGGATTCGCTAAAGGTCTTGTAACAGGTGTCGCAGGAACTGTCGCTGCCGTTGCAGGTGCAGTATACGCAATTAAAAAGAAAGTGATTGAGCCAGAAGAGCAAAAAGCAGCTTTCATCGAAGAAAACCGTAAAAAAGCAGCTCGCCGTCGCGTATCACACTAAGCAACAAAAGAAGTTGAGATTTCTCAACTTCTTTTTATTTTCTTAAATAGCCAAATCAAACTTCAGCTGCGGCTTGACTGGATCATAGTCAACCAACTCAAAGTCTTCCGCTTTGATATCAAAGAAATTGGTCCCATCTGGCACATTCAAGACCAAACGTGGTTGACAGTTTGACGGCTCACGACCAAGCAATTCCTGAGCTTGTTCAAACTGATTATCATAGATATGGAGGTTGTTGATGAAGTAAAAGAACTTTCCAACCTTCCAACCAAAATGCTTGGCAATCATCATCTGAAGAGCCACATACTGCATAGCGTTGATGTGGTGAGCAACTAGCATGTCATTAGAACGCTGGGTCAAGGTTGCATCCAGATAGATTTCCCCATCTACTCGACGGACATCAAACATGGTCTGAAAGGCGCATGGAAGAAGGCCATCTGTCTCCTCAAATGCCTGATAATCCCAAAGAGAGATGATATTACGGCGATTCCAAGGGTTAGCCTCCAACTGCTTGAGAATCTTATTAATGATGTCGTGTTTCTTAACGACCGCCCCATAGCGCTCACCAATAGTTCCCGTATCTCCCACTTCCCAGTCATTCCAGTAGTGAACATTGTACTTGCTATTTAGCACTTCTAGGCTATTTGACTGGTCTTGGTAAATCCAGAGAACTTCTTTGATAGCTGATTTGATGGCAATTGGACGTAGGGTTGTAATGGGAAATTCACCCTTTGACAAATCATACTCTGCAAAGGCACCCGTTACGTACTTGGAGTTGGCAACAGTCCCATCCTTGTACTTAGGGCGTGCCTGCTCAGAAAAGACACCGTCTTTGAGGATTCGTTTAATATTTTCTTTAAAAATCGTATCTGCTTTTGTCATTCTCTCTCACCTCATTTATTGTCCTAACTAGTATAGCATAAAAAAGAAAGGAGGAAAATCACTAGCTTTGAAGTAGTGTTTTTCCCCTTTTATTATCTTATTGCAATACAAGTGATGCTGCTCCGATAACTCCAGCGTCGTTTCCTAGAGTTGCAAGAGCTAGCTTAGTTGTTGTGCGTACTTGTGGGAAGGTGTTTTCGTCATAAACCTTTTGAACGCCTTGAAGAAGGAATTCTCCCGCAGCTGACACCCCACCACCGATAACAATCGTTGAAGGATTGAGGATGGAACCGATGTTGGCACAAGCAATACCCAAGTAACGTGAGAAATTACGGTAAACGATTAGAGCAAGGTCGTCTCCCTCTTTTGCCAAGTCAAAAACAGTTTTAGCAGTTACTTCTTCTCCATCGTCGATCAAGCGTTTCAAGGTTGCATCGCCTTCGTATTCATCCGCATAGCGACGAGTCAAGTTGACAATCCCTGTTGCCGAAGCAACTGTCTCAAGACAGCCCTTCTTACCACAAGTACATGCGATTGGTTGGTCAAAGTCAACAGTGATGTGGCCAAGCTCTCCTGCTGCACCAGCAACACCGTGAAGCAATTTGCCTTCTGCCACGATACCACCACCAACACCAGTACCAAGTGTCATAAAGACAACGTCCGGTTGGTTTTCACCAGCCCCCATCCAGCGCTCACCAAGAGCAGCTACGTTGGCATCATTATCAATGAAGAATGGAATCCCCAAGGCTTTTTCAATCTTTTCTTTAATTGGTTGAAGGGTTTTCCAGTTTAGGTTGTAGGCACCGATAACAGTCCCTTTTTCACGGTCAACCACACCAGGCGACCCCATTCCAATCCCTCGGAAATCCGTAGCTGACAATCCAAGCAAGTCCAAACGATGCTGAATAGACTCAATCATATCATCTACGATATGGCTTCCCTCGTCCAAAATATTGGTCTTGATAGACCATTTTTCTTGGATTTCTCCCTCTTGAGTTAAAATTGCGAACTTGATAGATGTTCCACCAAGGTCAATCCCAATAATCTTTTGACTCATCGTCTTCTCCTTTTTAATTGAAAATGCTTACAGATATAGTATAACAAAATCGTTAGATTTGTGCAAAGGTTTGCGTGATTTCCCTAGAATTTGTTTGCTTTATGGTTTCCACAAACCAGAAGCATCTACATAGTAGCGACCACCATCAACCCACTCATTCGTAGCCATCTTGCCATCTGACTTAAGGTAATAGCTACCTTGCCAAGCATTCCTAACTGCATGCCCATTTTCAGCAAAATAATACCAATAGCCGTCCTGTTTGACCCATCCGCTAACTGTGATACTGGATTGCGAACCCGACTGGCGTGGTTTAAAGACTCCCCGAGGTGCATTGGCACGTTCACAAGCTATCCCATCACCATCACGGTCTAGTTTTGAAGAGTAACCTGGTTCTCCTCTATGAATATCAGAGTAACCATTTTCCCATGCTTCCCTACAACTAGAAAAATGAATATTTTCCTCTGCAGTAACTGGTTCGGTAAATAGCCCCCAAACTAAAAGGGCAGCAAAAGCCACTTTTAGCAAAACTGTTTTTTCCTTATTTTCTCCTTTTTTGATATCGCTTTCACTTTTATTTTACCAGACTTATCCCAGCAATTCAAGAAAACTTCTAGTCTTTTCTGCAAACTCCTTCGGTTTGTCAGTGTTCAGTGTGTGAGGACCGTCAGGAATAATCTGCAACTTAGAATCTGACATCAATTGATGAAGATCTCTCATATAACTGAGGTTAGGCTTGTCTTGGCTACCACAAATTAACAAGGTTGGATAGTAACAATTCTGTGCTATTTGGGTTAAATCAAGTGTTTTCAATTCCTCAGAAACACCAACCATGAGCGCTTTTTCTGCTCCCTGCTTTTCAAAAAAACTTTTTGGAAGTAGTTTAAAAATCATCAACTGGATTCTAAACAAGATATTACCTGCTAGTTTCACTGGACAGCCTGACAAAACCAAACCTTGAAGATTTGGCACATCGTAACTTGAAAGCTCTAGTGCAAGAGTAGCACCAAGGGATAAACCGATTAAAACAAAAGGTTTCTTCTCCTCTGATAGGTATTTAGCTATCCGTTTTTTGGCTTCCTGATAAGAACCAACTCCCGAAGGAAACAATTCAAGGGCCTCAGAAGGATGGTCGACAAGTAGATCCTGAACTTCCTTCCAGCTTGCGGCTGTCTGACCTAAGCCATGTAAAAATATCAATTTCATTTATTTCTCCTTCAATAACAACTCATACATACCCCTAACCGCATTACAGCCGTAGATATCCTCCGCCTGAGCTAGGTCTTTTAAAGTCAAGACTTTTTCCTCTACCTGTCCTCTTTCCAGTAAATGCTGACGATAAATTCCTGGCAAAATTCCTAGGTTAGTAGGCGGTGTGTAGAGTTTTCCAGCAATTTTTAGAACTAGATTCCCGATAGAGGTTTCTAATAGCTCTCCTGCTGCATTATGGTAAATGATTTCCTGCTCTCCTAGGCTCAAATGCGGTCGGTGAGTGGTTTTGAAGTAGGTAAATGCTTGTTGCAAATCCGCTTTTTGCAGACAAAGTTTGGCTTTGCAGAAGCTTAGACTGAGGGGTGTTAAGATTTGGCGACTGAGTTCTATTTCTCCAGATTTATTGAGAGAAATTCGCAAACGGTAGTCTTGATTAACCTCACAAGATTGACACTCTTCCTCTATCTTTTGTCTCAGTTCTTCTGGATCAAAAGGATAGGCAAAATAACGACTCGCCTTTGTCAGTCTTTCTAGATGTTGATCTTCAAACAGCAGGCTCTTCTGACTGATTTTCCCCGTTGTAATCAGTTTGAAACGAGCTTGTTTACGATAGAGAACAGCCGCCTTTTGATGAACTTCACGGTATTCAGACTCCCAGGTGCTATCCCAAGTAATCCCTCCGCCAACCCCATAAATGGCTTGACCCTTGTAGAGTTGAATGGTCCGAATGGCGACATTGAAAATTCGTCGTCCATTTGGAAGCAAGAGACCAATCGTTCCACAGTAAACTCCACGCGGTTGTGGCTCTAGGTCCTTAATAATTTCCATGGTCGCAATTTTGGGAGCTCCCGTTATGGAACCACAAGGAAAGAGAGAACGGAAAATGGCAACCAAGTCCACATCCGGTCGCAACTGACTCTTGATGGTCGAAGTCATTTGCCAAACGGTCGAATACTGCTCCACTTGACACAGACGTTCTACATGCTCACTTCCAACTTCAGAAATACGGTTCATATCATTACGCAAGAGGTCCACAATCATCATATTTTCAGAGCGATTTTTGAGATCCTGTTCCAACCAAGCTGCCTCTTTCAAATCTTCATCGTCAGTCAGACCACGTTTAGTTGTTCCCTTCATTGGACGAGTCGTTAATTCTCGGTCATTTTGCTCAAAAAAGAGCTCTGGACTCATGGAAATCACTGCCATCTCATCATGTTCAACATAGGCATTGTAACCCGCCTCCTGTTCCACCACCATGCGATTATAAATGGCAAAAGGATTGGCACTTAAATCTTGCTTTAGTTGGACAGTGTAATTGACCTGATAGGTGTCCCCCTGACGCAAATGATGGTGAATCTGCCCAATAGCTTTTTCATAGTCTGCTGCAGATGTTACTTCCTGCCATTTTGAAGGCAAATCTACTTCCTCATAAGTCAAAGGAATAGGGGATGTTTCCACCCTATCATGAACAGTAAAATATAGCAGGTACTCTGCCAGTAAAGGAGCTTTATGAACTGCTAACTTCTCCTCAAAAGCAGGTGCAGCCTCATAGCTGACATAACCCACGACATAATAGCCCTGCTCTTGGAAGCTTTCCACTTGTGCCAGCAAATCTGCTACTTCTGCTAAATCTCTCGTTTTTAACTCTTTAATCGGTTGGGTAAAGGTGTATCTCTCACCCAAATCCCTAAAATCAATCACTGTTTTTCTATGCATACCTTTAGTATAGCATAAAAAAGCCGACCTAGAACAGCTAAATCCAGTTTTGTTTACTGATTCCTATAACGAAATATCTTCTCTAAGTTACTTTTTTCTACTTTTGGCAATTCTCTATCAGATGGCACTAGTTTTTCTAGTTAAAGAAGGCCTTATTTGGAACACTTTGCACAAAAATTCAACAAAAAAGAACAGAGGAAGTAATGGTTTCTATACCCTTACTCTCTCTGTCTTTTACTGTTCAGAAATTAAAAATTGATTTGAGGTTTTAATGATGCCTACCGTTTCTTTGACATCTAAATCATCCGTATACAGAAAATGACGTTTCTCACTATTCTTAGCTAAGAAGTCATTTCTTGCTTGGATTGATAAATCGCCTGTTCTCTCAATTTCTTTCCGAGAAGAATCCCTATCTTTCAAGGTTTCTTCTTCTGCTATTAGGACACAATATTTTAGCTTAATTTGTTTTTCTTTTAAGAAGGCTGCAATTTTCTTCAGTTGATCTTCAAATATGACATACTCTATCACGACAGTAATGCCACTGTTCAAGAAATTATTGGTCAGACTGATGATATTATCCCAGAACAAATCCATATAAAATCCATCATCTTCCCAAGGAGCTACGAGACCACTTTTTATCATTAAGTAAATCATATCCCCCTCTATAACTGCACTTTTGTCAAAAGAATAGGCCAACTCTTTGCTGACAGTGCTCTTTCCAACACCCGGGGGACCCGAAATAATATAAACACAATTTTCCACTTTAACCTCTATATACTTGAAATAGATCTCTAACTTATGATCATTCTCCGCCCACTTATGACTTTCTTATGAAGTCTTCTGGATACTGCGCACGCGCACCACCGATTAGTTTTGGACGGCTAGCAAGAGCCGTTACGTGTGCATGGCCAATCTCACGCAAAACTGGTCGAATCGGAACCTGCACATGCTTGACATGCATGCCAATTGCAGTATCTCCGATATCCAATCCAGCATGAG